>JAUXKJ010000081.1 GCA_030624325.1 Nitrososphaerota archaeon | reverse complement strand
CCCAAAATCTACATCTCTTTTTTGACTTTTACTTTCATTACCTCGCGCTGAATCTCTAAATTCGTCTTCATGATTTTGTTGGCCATGATTACATTTTACACATCCAACTTTGAAACCATTCGGGTCTTTTTCAAAAGACTCACATCCACAAAAACAAGCCATACTATGCAGAGAATTTAATTACGATATATCTTTTTTTGGATAAAATCCAGTCTTAGCAATGTCTAAAAAATAGATTTAGGATTGATTGGAACAACATTCTCCAAGTGGAATATCGTGTCCATGCGGACACTTTCTTGGATGTTTTAGCATAGTACAAAGTGCATCAGTAAACTGTTTGTTCATATGATGTTCTATCCCACAAACCATTTCCTCATCAATTTCAACTTTAAGAGCACTTTCCATTAAAACTTCTAAAAGCCTACTATTTCTCATCATACTCGCTCCAATTTTTGTACCTTCTTCTGTAAGTTTAACACCAGCTTTGCTATAATTTACTAAACTCTGATTATCCAATTTCTTTAACATTTGTACAACACTTGGTTGTCTTACATTGAGCATTTTGGCTATAGTACTAATTTTTACTGGTTCATTTCTTTCTTTGATATGCCAAATTGCCTTTAGATACATTTCTACATGTTCTGCCTCAGCAGTACCTACAAAAAGAATTTCATCACTCAATTACTTTACTTCCTTTGAATCTTTTAATAAATATTCAAAATATTCTCTAGCAAACCCTGCAAGACCAGCATGATCTGCCCAAATTGCCACCATATCTGCAGAAGTTGAATCGCTTACCTCTGGACCAAGTAATATCACAACATATCGCTTATCAGAAATTATTCCCCCTCCAAAAAGACCTTTTTTTACCTTAACTTTAGCTACTCTTGTGATAGCTTTTAGAGATTCTTTGTCTAGGTTATCTGAAGTTAATATTGTGACATTTACTCCTTTATCATGAAGTAATCTTAGCTTAGGTAATGCTTGTTTTACTAAGTCTTCACTAGCCTTTGGTATTGCAATCAGTACTTCATTTTTACATAATTCAACCATTTCCAATACTTTGGAGGCAATGTTTACAGTGCCTGATAAAACCCAAATGTCTGGTCTTTCACTTGTACCACTCTTTTCATACAATGGAATTAATTCATTCAAAATAATATTCTGATTTTCCTTAAAGTCTTGTTCTTTTTTTTGTTTTGTTGTGTCTAATGCAGTGGCTGGTGATTTGGCAAAATATTTTGTTGGTCTAGAATCATCGGAACCTGCCCAACCTTTTTCTTCTAATGTTCCTAAGACTTCGTAAATTTTTGAGTAAGGTACACCAGATTTCTGACTAAGTTCTGATGCTGTAATCTCACCTGCTTTCAATAATGCAGTGAAAGTCCTAATCTCGTAGCTTGTTAGCCCAATCTTATCTAATGATTTTCTTGTTTTATCAGAAATGCTCATGCGATCTAAACCTGCCATTTTGATATTTAAATCCCATACGAGTGGTTCTCCTAAATCCCACGGGGGCAAGTATGAAAGTCATTAAATACTATATCAAAAAAGTGCCAATTAACAGGAATGGCACTTATTCAGATTGTTAATCAATCGACAAAAAAGATAGGAAAGAAATCTACCATTAGATTTACTCAAAGTATTTGCCCAGATTGTAATATGATTCTGGATGCAGAAGTTTTCGAAAGAAATGGCCAAGTCTTCATGACAAAGACTTGCCCAACTCACGGTGAATGTGAAGAGCTCTACTTTGGCTCATCAGATATGTATAAGAAATTTAGTACCTATTGGGTAGATGGTAAAGGAGCACATGCCCCAAACGTCATAATGAAAGACAAATGTTCCTGCCCAAATAATTGTGGACTTTGTTCAAATCACCTGTCTCATAGTGGACTAGCAAACATGATAGTTACAAACAGATGTGACCTCACTTGTTGGTATTGCTTTTTCTATGTAAAGAAGGGTCTTGAAGGTGCCTACATGTATGAACCAGATCACACCCAAGTAAGAGCAATGATGAAAACATTGAGAGCTGAAAGACCCATCCCAGGAAATTCCATGCAGATTACAGGCGGTGAACCAATGCTACGAGAGGATATTTGTGATGTAATTAAGATAATGAAAGAAGAGGGAGTTGACCATATTCAGATGAACACAAACGGCATCAGACACGCAATGGATCCTGAGGCTGCACGTGATGTAAGACTTGCAGGTTGTAATAATCTCTATCTTAGTTTTGATGGTGTTACTGCTAGAACAAATCCAAAAAACCATTGGGAGATTCCACATGCACTTGATAGCTGCAGAAAAACAGGAACTACAGTTGTATTCGTTCCAACCGTTATCAAATCAATCAATGACCATGAACTAGGAGGAATCATTAGATACGCTAAAAAGAACATGGATGTTGTTCATGCTGTAAACTTCCAACCCGTATCATTGACTGGAAGAATGGGTAAAACAGAGCGTGAAAAATACAGAATTACAATTCCAGATTGTATCCAAAGAATTGAAGAACAAACACAAGGTCAGGTGACTGTTGATGATTGGTATCCAGTTCCAAGCTGTATGCCACTAACAAATGTAATTGAGGCATTTTCAAGTAAACCAAAATACGAATTATCAATTCACTTTGCATGCGGAGCTGGTACATATGTTTTCGAAGATGCAGATACAAAGAAACTAGTACCAATGACTAGATTTTGCGATATTCAAGGAATGCTTGAACTCTTCGAAGACAAAGTAGAAGAGATTCGCTCAGGAAAAAACAAGTACTTTACAATGCTTGAGGTAGTAAGAAAACTCAAGAGCTTTGTTGATACAAAGAAACAGCCTGCAGGTTTAGACTTGGCAAAGATGTTTGGAAGTATACTAATGAAGAGGACATTTGATGCTGTAGGTTCCTGGCATGTCAAAGGACTATTCCTTGGTATGATGCACTTCCAAGACAAATACAACGAAGATTTAGAACGACTACAAAGATGTGATATTCACTATGTTACTCCAGACCTTAGAATTGTTCCATTCTGTGCCTTTAACGTAATTCCCGAATGGTACAGAGATAGAATCCAAAAGAAATATTCTATCACTGTAGAGGAATGGGAAAAACGTGAGGGAGTAAAACTAGAAGACGGTCTTTACAGAGGTCTAATGAGAAGGGGAGCAGGCGATGAACTTGCTGCTGGTTGTGCAAAAAGCCAGATGTTCCATG
>JAUXKJ010000053.1 GCA_030624325.1 Nitrososphaerota archaeon | reverse complement strand
ATTGCATAGTTATTCTGGATGGTTTCATTACAATTACATTTCCTCCCATCAAACATGGAGCTGCAAATCTTAATGCTTGCCAATAAGGAAAATTCCAAGGCATGATCGAACCAATTACTCCTAATGGTTCAAAAGTTAGAAAACTCTTTCTTGCATCTGTATTTAATACTTCATCAGAAAGAAAACTATCACCATGATCAGCATAAAATTCTAATGCCCAAGCACATTTTTCAACTTCTCCAATTGATTCTTTGAGTGGTTTACCCATTTCAGTTGTTGCAACTTTTCCAAGTTTTGTTTTATTTTTCTTTAGGTATTCTACTAAATTGTAAATGTAACTTCTACGTTTTTCATAATCCTTTTTCCATTCGGGAAATGCTCTTTTTGCTTTTCCTACTAAATCAAATACTTGATTTTTATCCATTGTCGAAAATGTTGTTATTTCTTCGCCAGTAGCTGGATTTATCGTGATGATTTGATTCAAGGATATGTCCACTAATTTCTCCTATTTAATTCAGTAACTTATTTTCAGATCTAATTAGAATATTTGCTGCATATCTTTTTTTATTTCATCAATTTTCTTTGAATATGCTTTTTTAGATTTATCGTTCTTTTTCAGATTTAATACATTTTGACATGATGGGCATTTGAACATGCCATCAAGCGCATTTTCAAATGTAACCCTTGGACAATCTTCATTACCACAATGATAAAAGTCAGAAGCATTTTCATAATCAAATCTTTGTTGCAATCTTTCTGTAATTTTCTTTTTTTGATTTTCAATAAAATGTTCAACTTCTTCTCTTCTAGTTCTCCATCTGTAGACAAACCACCCTTTTCTCTCATCTTTTACTCTGATTCCAGTAATGAGAGACTTTCCAAATAGATCATACAATACTTTTCTTACCATATTGATTCTAAGACCCGTAGAACTTGCAATTTCTTCGTCGGTTGCATCTTCAGCTTTTAGTAGAGATCTTGCTACTTTGAGGTATTCATCTCATCCAATCATTGAAGCAATTCTTACAAAAGGATCTTCGTATTTGTCTACCAACTCTAATCCATCCTAATTTTCTACTATTAATCCCTTGTTTCTTTTACTTGCACATTTTTGCCCTTTTTTGTTGGTATGATCTTCCTTTTTGCATCTGGAAATGTCTTCTCAAATTGTTCACCTTTTTGGATACGATCTAAAAGTATTGCAAGTGCACTAATCTCTGAGTGAGGTTGATTGCCAACTCCTACATTATAGTCTGCTAATTCATAAATTTCTCTTGGAACTTTTTCAGCACCTACAACAACTAATAGGTTTTTTTCTTTTCGAAGTTTCTCTTGTATATCATTAATGCTTTCTCCATACATTGTAAGATGCACAACCCTAAAGTTTTCCTCCTTTTTCTTTTTTACAATAGATTTCCATTTATCAATAAATTCAACCACAAAATTTCCTCCCCAAGTTTTATTGATCTTTTCTAGAGAATCTTTGATTTCAGGATTGACCTCAGTCATAAAAATTCTCTTTGCTCCAAATGCTCTTGAAACTAGTGCAACATGTGTTGTAACTCTATCATCTCTCACAAGACGTTGTCCTATTCTAACTACTTCAATTACCAAATGTTTCTTTAACTCCTTCCAAAAGATTTCTATCAAATTTAGGTAAATTCTGACTTTTCATAATATTCATGATTAACTCTTTAAGTTGGGTAACATTCTGTCCTGTTTTTGCAGAAACTGAAATCCATTTTTTATTTTCAGTTAAATCAAGTATGTCGATTTTCTGCTCAATCTCTTCACTTTTTATCAAATCTGTTTTGTTTAATGCATAAACCAATCTTTCTTTTTCAATTTCTAACTCACTTAATGTTCTCATACAACTTGCAAATTTCTTTTTTAACTCAATTAATGAATCACTGATATCAATTACAACAATTATGATATCTGTATGTTTTAATTCTTCTAATGTTGATTTGAATGCATCTATCATATATGCAGGTAATTTACTGATAAAACCAACTGTATCTGAGATTAAGAATGGTTCTTGATTAATTGTTACCCTTCGTATAGTTGTAGAAAGTGTTGTAAACAGTTCTTTACTCTCAGCTTTTTTTTCTCCTGTCATTTTGTTAAACAATGTTGTTTTTCCTGAAGAAGTATAACCTGCTAGTGAGATTATCTTGAATCCCATCCTCTTTCTTCCCTGTCTATGAAGCTCTCTTTGTTTTCCAGCCTTTTCCAGTTTAGATCTTACTGTCTGCATTCTGTGTTTGATATCATTATAGTAAACATCAACCTCAAATTTTCCTATTCCCATAAATCCTGGTTGCTCTCCCATGTTTGAAAGACGAACTTTTTCTTTTGCTCTGGACATCTCATATCTTAATTGAGCTAATTTTACTTGTAATTTTGATTCTGCACTTGATGCTCTACTTTCAAAAATTTCAAGAATTAATGCTTCCCTATCTAAAACTTCTCTATGTAAAACGGATGCAATATTATAGTTTTGACTTGGTTTTAAAATTTCATCAAATACAATTACATCTGGTCTGAGTTTTTCTGCTAATTCTTCTAATTTTTCTAAAACTCCGCCACTAATTCCATATTTTCGTTTTTGTAGAAATTTAGCAGTAATTGTATGAACTACATGATATCCTGCAGCATCGCATAACCCTTTGGCTTCGTTAATTGCATCCTCTTTATCATATGTGATTAAAATTGCGGAATTCATTTTGATTCAATATTTTTGGTATAATTCAAGTTAAAGATTCTACCTGTTTTGATAAATTATTCAGTTTTTTTTAATGTTTTTTCTATATTCATATTCAACACAATTTCTGCTATGTCACTGGCATATTCCGAAACTCTTCTAATATTTTCAGTCATTCTTCTAATTCTATAAATTTCCTCCTCGTCTTTTAGTGATTTTGAGGCATCTCTAACTTTTTTCTCATATTTGGCAATTTCATTTGTTTTTTTAATGGTTTTTTCTGCTTGAGCATAATCTTCTTTGAATAATGCCAGACATGAATCATCCAAGACCGATAAACAAAATTCATTCATATCTTGTAGTTTTTCTAAAATTTCTTTTTTGACTGGTTTTTTGAACTCAAGAAGATCTTTTGCAATAAATGCTGCATGATCTCCTGTTCTTTCTATATTCTTTACAACTAGTCTATATCCAAGACAATTTCTAGCATTTCTAAAACCCATCTCTTTTAACATGTGTTCATTTTGTATTGCTATCTTTAACTGACGAATAATATAAAATCCAAATCTATCTACTTCGTCATCAGTATTGATTACTTCTTGAGCTAGTTCTAAATTGTTCTCCTTTACTGCTAAAATTGCATCACTAGACATTGATCTAGCTAAGTGAATCATTCTTTTGAATGCTCCATCAACTGATAATTCTAGTAAATTTACAAGAACCTGCACTGTAATTCCTCCACTTGAATCAGAAATAATTTCAGAACCCATCAACATTCGCTTAACTGCTTCTTTAACCGTTTTTCTTTGATTGGGGCTTAATCTGCCATTTTTTGGTTTAACATTAATCGTTTTGAATCCCAAAAAATACAGAGAAATTAATTTTCTAACAATCGAAGATGCTTCTTCTCCAATGTCAATCTCTATTGTTGCATCTTCTTTTTTCTGTATACGAGATTCAAATTTTGGTGGATAAAGTTCTAATGTCGATGATCCTTTTCTGACCATTCTAATTTGATCTCCCTGTTTTAGACCTAGTTCTATTATCCATTGTTTTGGTAATGAAACTATGTATGATGATTTTCCTGTGAATTGAATTTTTCTTGTTTCTCCTCTTTCGTCCACGATCTAAAGAGAAAAAACTTATCTATATAGTTTAAGATGTCTAATATGGTTTTACATTGAACTAATATCTAGAAAAGTTTGCCTACGAACATGGACCAAATTCTAAAGCTTCAGCATTCGCTTGATGCATTATTTGGAAATGGTGTATCCAAATATTTACCAAAAGATGTTGAAATTACTTTTTCACGAAAGACTGGAAGAATAAGAACTGTTTTTCATAAAGGAAAATTATTATGCACTTTGAGAATTGATGGTGGTTTAGCGATTAGTCCTTATTTTGCTCAAATTTTACTGAAAAGTAAAACATTCCGAGAAAACTGTATTGAGATAAATAAAGACGCTGCTCCGTTTGTCAAGGAAGGAAGATCTGTATTTTGTAAACATGT
>JAUXKJ010000063.1 GCA_030624325.1 Nitrososphaerota archaeon | reverse complement strand
TGTACCAGGAAGTGTATCAACCCCTGCATGCTTTAACCGCATAAGATATTCTTTTACTGAAAGTTCTGATCTGGATGCACCATACAAAACCTCCTCAGGAGAAAACCCATGAATGTGAATGTCTGGAATTTTAGCTTTGATTGCAATACAAATGTCTTCGTACAAACTTGCATCCAAATCTGGCGGAAGTCCTGCCTGGATGCAGACTTCAGTTGCACCAAAATGATGAGCTTCAGTTGCTCGTCTGACTATCTCTTCTTTTGGTAAAAAGTATCCATCTTCTTCTCTAAAGTCTCTGCTAAAGGCACAAAATCCACATTGCTTTATGCAAACATTTGTGAAGTTAATGTTCCTATTGATAACATAAGTGACAATATCTCCAACTCTTCGTTTTCGCAGCTCATCAGCTACTGCTCCAACTAGATGAAAATCAAGTCCTTTTGCGTTGTACAAATTTTCAGCTTCGTCTGGTCTGATTTCTTTTTCAGAAAGTGCACGGTCAAGAGTTTTAGCTATAACAGGATCTGAATCTTTGAAAAAAACCTCGAAATTTTTTAGCGCCAATAATCATTCCTCACTAAATTTTTGCCGTCATTTATTGATAACATTTTTTCAACTAAGGATGATTCTACCATGTTAAAGAATTCAGGATATACTGGAAACCTACACTTTAATTCATAGCCAGCTTTTTGGCAATTTTCTTCAATCTTGTTTATCTCAGGCCAAGAAAACTCTGGATTAACATAATCTGGCGTTATTGGAGATATTCCTCCCCAGTCGTTTATGCCGACTGAGAGAAAACTACTATATGATGTCGGGGAGAGATTAGGTGGAATTTGTATATTCATCTGAGGCATTATGATTCTGGTAAGTGCAACGACTGTTTTGAAATAGTTTTCATCAGCTGAAGGATAGTCTTTCATCAAAGTGTCTGATTTTGGATTAAAGTTTTGCAAAATAACTTCTTGAATATTTCCATATCTCTCATGAATATCTTTTATTGCAAAAATAGAATCGATTACCTCAAATGGAGTTTCACCAATTCCAACTAGAATCCCAGTTGTCATTGGGATTTTTAGCTGCCCAGATTCTTCCAAAACTCTAAGTCGTTCATCAGGATTCTTACTTGGAGCCAAGTGGTGCGGCATTCCTTTTTCTGTTAATCGTTCACTGACATTTTCTAGCATTAGCCCCATGCTTGGGTTAGTTTTTCTTAATTCCTTCATCTCAGCTTTAGTTAAATTTCCAGCATTGGTGTGGGGAAACAAACCTGCGTTCAAAGCGATTTCAGACGCGTGAACTAGATACTCAAAAGTACTAGAAAATCCATTTTGATCAAGCCATTCTCGTGCCAGACTATAACGTTCTTCAGGACGTTCTCCAGTAACAAACAAAGCTTCAACACATCTGTATTTTTTAGCTAATTTAGAAAGATTTTGTACATCCTCTTTTGACATCAATGAAAGTTTTGACTCGCCTGGTTCTGCTTTGTAAGTACAATATGTGCAGGTATCTCGACATAGATTAACTAAATTGAAGAATGCTTTTTTAGAAAATGTAACAACTTTACCATGATTTTTATTTTGTAGAATTTTTGCTGTTTTGAAAAGCTCATCAGGGTTTTCCTTTGAAATTTTAAAAACTTGATAGTACTCTTTTATTGAAATTTTTCTTCCATCTAAAATTTTGTTAAAGGATTCACAATTTAGAATGAGCTCACTCAATACCTGTGATACCTTGGATTCAAGTATTTATGCTTGTATCAAATTTAATTCAGATTTGGTCTTTCTTCTAAAAGTATGACAAAGTTTGTATTCCGACCATCTCTTAGAATTTCTAAAACCATTTCATCTCCAACTGATTTTTCCCTTTGCAAATGAATCAAAATGTCGTCAATTTTTCTTACAGGTTTCCCATCTACTGATAAAATAACATCTCCTCCAACCTGGTAAGTTACTCCGTCAATTTCCTTGGTCTTAGATGATCCTATGAGACCAGCTTTATCTGCGGGACTTTTTTCAACAACAGTTACTATTAGAAATCCTTTAGCATCTTTGAGATTCAATATCTTGGCAAGATCAGGGTCAATATCCCTTCCAGAAATACCAACCCAAGGATGATGGTACTCACCCTCCTCAATTAATTGAGGGGCAATCTTTGAAACCGTTTTAGAAGGAATAGCAAAACCAATTCCAGTAAATTCTCCTATCGCTGATTGAATTGCAGTGTTGATTCCAACTACCTCGGCTTTTATGTTTAGAAGAGGTCCACCCGAATTACCTGGATTGATTGCAGCATCTGTCTGAATAACATCAGGAATTGAAAATCCGGTGTCTTGAGATGGCAACAATCTTCCTAACTGACTAACAATTCCTGCAGTCATTGAACCCGATAATCCAAACGGGTTGCCGATAGCTACGACTTGCATTCCTACCTTTAGATTAGAAGAGTCTCCCACTGGAAGAGGATGTAATAGAGATGGTTCAGCATCAACTTTGATTACTGCAATATCTGTAAACGGATCACTTCCAATAATATTAGCATTGTAGGAAGAACCATCTAAGAAAGTAACTACAATCTTTTCTGAATTGTCAATTACATGATGATTGGTAATAACATGTCCACTTTGATCAAAAACAAAACCAGAACCTACACCATTAAGCCCTTCAATCTGTTCTGATTTAATGACATTAACCCTTACAACCCCAGCTTCAGATCTCTCAAAGATTTCTGTAAGAGATAGATCTTTGCTAGTTAGAATAGGAGTTTGTTCTCCGACTGTAGTTGCTGAATGTCCATTAGTGACAATTATTTCTGGAGGTAAAATGGTAGCAGGTGGGATCATCATAAATGTAAATACAACTAATACTACAGTTGCTCCTAAAAATCCACCAACAATTATTCCTGATTTTTCCAAGAGATAGAAACTTGTTCTAGTTCATCTATAACCCTTACTGACCAATGTTATCTTTTACTAAACACTGATAGAATTTTGGACTTGTTCTTTCATACAATAATCCCTTCCTCTCCAAGTCACTGCTGTTTTACTTTTTGCCTGTAAGATTCCTGCTAAGAATCCTGCTACTACAATGAAACTTCCTATTGGTATTAAGATCACATGAATTGATTTAATGCCCAAGCCTTTTGTTGCGTCTGCAATACATGCAAAATAAACAAGTATAGACGCAATGGCTGATATGAAAAACAGCAATGAAAAAGAATCTCCTAAATTAAAAAATGCTGATGAATATGCCAGAATGGGAAAAGGCATTAAGAGCAAAAAAAGAATTGCAAAAAAAACTCCAACTGCCATACGATTATTTTGAAGGAAAAATGGAACCATCAATCTTTTAATTGCATTCCATAACGTATCCCAATTTCTGGCCCAAACTGCCTCAACCAAATGTTCGCCACGAACCATTTTTAATTTGTATCCTGAATCTTTTACCTTCTTTCCAAGTGCTCCGTCTTCAATTAATTCTTGTTTTACCCCTTCATGAGTTCCAACAGACTCGTAAACTTTTCTTTTAATTATAAAAAAACTACCAAAAAAATATCCGGTTTTTTTGGTTGGATCATTAACTCGTGTTGCAGAAAATCGTGTATGCAAAAATGTTGAAATTACAGGTAAACTAATTTTTGTCCAATTATCAAGACACAACATCTTTGGAATAACTGTTAGAGCATCTAAGTTAAATGAAAGAAGATGTGATACTGCAAGAGAAATCATTTTTCTAGAATGTTTTGTATCTGAATCTGTGCATAACAAAAGTTCCCCAGAAGATTTTCTATATCCTTCAATACAT
>JAUXKJ010000027.1 GCA_030624325.1 Nitrososphaerota archaeon | reverse complement strand
TGCAAGAACATTTGCACCAATTGATCTTAGTGATTCCATTTGACCATCTCTTTCTATTGTAGCACGTATTTGCTCAGAGCCAGGAGTAACAAGTAGTGGAACCTTTGTTTTAATTCCTTTTTCTTTTGCTTGCTCTGCTAAACTTGCAGCTCGTGACATATCCTCATATGATGAATTTGTACAACTACCGATTAGTGCAACAGAAATTGTATCAAGATAGTGATTCTTTTTTACATCTTCAGATAGTTTTGATATTGGTCGAGCAAGATCAGGAGTGTGCGGCCCTACAATATGTGGTTCAAGTGTTGTAAGGTCTATCTTAATAATTCTGTCAAAATATTTTTCAGGATTTTGTTCTACCTCAGGATCTGCACAAAGCATTTGCTTGTGTTGGTTTGCAAGCTCAGCAATTTTTTCTCGTCCAGTTGTTTTAAGATAAGTTTCCATTCTAGAATCATATGAAAATATAGAACTTGTTGCCCCAATTTCAGCTCCCATATTGGTAATGGTTGCCTTTCCTGTGCAACTAATGGAGCTGGTTCCAGGACCAAAGTATTCTATTACAGAATTGGTACCACCCGATACTGTTAGCTCATCTGCTACTCGAAGAATAACATCTTTTGGAGCAGTCCAACCATTGAGCTCACCTGTAAGATAAACACCAATTCGTTTAGGGTAGAGGATCTCCCAAGGAAGACCTGCCATAGTCTCTGCTGCGTCAACTCCCCCAACACCTATTGCAAGCATACCAAGACCGCCAGCATTTGGAGTGTGAGAGTCTGTTCCAATCATTAAACCTCCAGGAAATGCATATTTTTCTAAAATCACTTGATGAATAATTCCAGCTCCTGGTTTCCAAAACCCTATTCCATATTTTCGTGATGCAGATTCTAAAAAGTTGTAAATTTCACTATTCTCATTGATTGCAGCTTTAGTATCAGATTCTCCTCCAATTCTTGCTTGTATTAGATGATCACAATGTACAGTAGTTGGAAGGGTTGTTTGTTTTAGGCCTGCTTGAATAAATTGTAACAAAACCATTTGTCCTGTAACATCTTGCAAAGCTACACGGTCAGGTTTTAGGTAGACATAGTCTTTTGTTCCAACCAAGTTTTTATTTTCAATCTCAACCAAGTGACCAGAAATTATCTTTTCTGTTAGTGTAAGAGGTCTACCAACTATTTTTCTAAATTTAGTAACGTTTTCCTCAAGTTTTTTGTAAACTGATGAAACTAGTTCTGGAGTAGTTTCTATTTCCATACAATTTGTAGGTAATCTACGGAATTTAATATTTCGAATTTTTCTCAAAAAAACTGTGTTATTTCTGTGTTTAGATGTAATATTAGCTAACAATTATAAACGAAAAACCACTTTATGGTATAGTTGCCAGGGGAGATTAATTTTAGAATTCTAATTATTTGGAATACGGTAGGTATGCAATAAAGATGGTCAATAAAGGATTTCCAAGCTTTGGTATGTCACAAGCAGGTTCGTTTGTTGCTGCATTAAAAAACTACAACTTGCCTGACTTTGTTCTAGCTCTTGTTGCAATTGATTGCAATTCAGATCTATTAAAACGAGGAAGAATTGATGACCGTTTGCAAAGCATGACTGACAAGGCTTTGGGGGTTTTGCATAAGGTTTTTGTTGAATGTGAAGAAGATGAAAAAGGAAAATTTGCTCAATACAGATTCTTTGCATATATTTCCAGCATGTATCACAAATGCGAAATTCTAATCAATGAAACAATTCCAGGTGCTTCTGGAAAAAACCACAAGATTCCAGTCGCTGTTAAAAACAATGGAATGTACATTGCTGTTGCCTTCAATAAAGCAACAGGGAATCCAATAAACAAGAAAGATACCCAAAAATTCTATGATATTGTAGCAGACGTGAAAAAAGGCGATCATGGAACAATGCTTACTGATGCAATTTATGGTTCATCGGTAGGTTTCAAAGGCGATGCACTAGTACAACTAGAGAAACTTTCAAAATCAAGAAAAAATGATGTAGAAAATAAATTAGAATTCAAAACTGCAAACTTTGAAAATAGAATTTATTCAGTAACCAAGTGTTAGAGTATTTTAATTAAATCCATTTTACTCCCTTGCTTTTGTAATACTTTAGTTTCGCTCTGGAGTGTCGTGGACGTATATGCAGTATTGCATTACAACAAGGACATTTTGATCCCTTCCAGTTAAAATAAACGTCACAAATACCACATCGCTTTTGATCGTTTTGATAACGTAAAAGAACTTCACCAAGGGATGAACTAAACTTTGTTTTGCAAACTCCTTTACAAATAAACACATCATGTTATTGGTTGTTTGAAATTAAAATAAAAGGTGATTTCACTATAACCCAAAGCTAGAGGTATCAATTGTAAGAAAGTCAGGTTTGTTATTGGTTTTTTCAAAATTTTTTCCAAATTGCTGAAATGGTAAATTATCAAAAAAATGTCTAGTCCAAACATCATGAACTAATTCTACGTATCTTGGGTTGCCACTTTGTCTTAAGAATTCATGAGTCAATACATGAGATACGACAGTACAGTTTTTTTCTGCTAGAAACAAGCTATCATCTTCATTTTTTGGAGTTTTCCATTGTGACATACCAAAATTTTCAGCATGATATCCTTCACAAGTACAATCTGTCCACAATGGTCGAAAATGACATAAATAAAAATGATAAATTTCTTCTCCACGTTCTTTGTGATCTTTTAACAATACATGAGTGTCTAGTCTATCAAGAAGGCTTCGGGGTTTAGTTATCATTTCGTCACACTTTACATCAATGTCTTTGGAAAAATTTTCTTTTATCCAAATTTTAAAAAAATTTCCCATTTGTTTTATGTATTCAAATTCTTTTGTTCGTTTTCCCAAGTCAGATTCTTTGATGACAAAAATAAAATGCACTAACATTTTTAGAAAAATAAGAGATTAAGTTTGGCCTTCAATGCCCATTAAGGTCAAAGTTGAACGAATTTTTTCGATTTTTCTAATTTTCCAAGTAATTGTTTCTCGTAGTGTTTCAACAGTAGGAGATTCTATCTTAGCCAAAATGTCATATGCGCCAAATGTTCCGTGAACTTCTTTGACGCCTTCAAGACCCTTTAGTTGTTCTATAATAGCCTCTTCTGAACCTAGTTCACAATTGATTAAAACATAGGCAGTTGCCATGAATAATTAAGATACTTCCGGTTATATCAATAAACCGGTCATTCCTTTAATAATTTTTTGAGATTTTAATAATTGCGTTCCAGATTTTTTTTGGAATAGGCGTTACAGATAACCAAGATTATAATAAACTCCATACCAAACTTTTTCTTTTCTTTGTGCAAAGTTGTAACCCCGTGGTTCGCTTGGTTCTTGTTTTGCTAACCAATAATTTACCATTTGTTATTCTGCAAAGAAATTTGATATTTTAGTCATTAACGAAAAAACATTAGAAAACAAAAATGTCCCCCGGTTCTGACTCACACAAAGTCATTGGATAGCCTTTTCCTCATTTGGCTCTGAAACCGGGGTAGCCCTCTGTTGCACTCCTGGGTGAATTAGAAATCATGGCAATCATTACGATTTAGTTCATCCTAATCCGTCTGAGCGCATGCTCTTTTGGGCGAATTAGTTTATCAGCTAGTCAAATATTAATCCAGTCAGTTTTATTTCGAACGCAATCACAGGAACACGAATCTTAAAGTTCTCAATGACTTTTTTATCGATTTCTCCAATCAGTCCAATTGATTTGTTTTTTACAAGAATTTCTGCAGTCCTACCCTCCAGAAACATTGGATGAGTAGATGTTTTTGTTTTGCATTCAATGTTAAATCCAGTTTTTAGTGCAGATTGAATTATTGATTTTATTTCAGTAAAGTTTGCATCTTTATGGGTAGAAACACATGCAAGGTTCAGAGTTTCTGCAATCGGATCTCCTTTTGAAAATATTGTTCCAATCTCAAACAATTTTTGAGGATAGATCTCATGGATATTTTTTGACAGGTTTTCTAACAAACCAGGAATTAAAGCATCTCGAAGAATTGTGTTTTCTTGACTTTTTGATTCTACTACTTGAATTGCGTTAGAATCTTTTCGTCTGGTTAATTCATTTTGGATTTGTTTGCTAATTAAACTAGAATTTAGTGCTTCAGTGTATCCTAAACCAACCATAATTGAAGAGAGTAAATCTAATTGCTTTGTTATTCCATTTTTTTTGCCAACCGATGTGGATGATGGTAATGATGGTTTGAGATTTTCAATGCCATATCCTAAAGCAACTTCTTCTACTAAATCCATTGGTCCAAAAATATCAAATCTAAATCTTGGAATGGTACAAATAATTTTGTTCTTTTTTGGTACTGCATCTAGTCTACTTTTTCGTAATGAAGATGCAATGGCTGACGATGACAAGTTCAATCCTAAAACCTTGTTTATCAGGTTTACATCAAGGTTCATTTTTTTTGTTTTAAGTAACGGAGTTGAATTGTTAGCACCAGAAATTTTTACAGAAAATAACTGAAAACCAGCTACTTGCAAAGTACTAGCAACAACTGAAAGCGTATCTTCAGCAGCTCTTTTGTCGATAGCTGTAACCTCAACAAGTATGTTTTTTGTATTTTTAGAAACTATAGTATTGGCAGAATTAGTTATTGGAGGAAATGAAATTGTTTTTCCTTCTGAATCTAAAATTATAGGAACTTGTGTCGAATTTCCTAAAATCGCTCCATATTGTTTTCCAACATCTGTATTTTCTAAAATATCAGAAATTGAAAGTTCTTGGGACTCTTCTAATGGTACGAATTTGTGATTTTTACTAGTTGTTGTGTATTTTATTGGAAAAGAAATCTTGTCAAGATCATGAATTCCAATTGAGGTTTTTTTCCTTCTTCTACCAATTCCATCGTGAAGGTCTTCTTGTAGAGTAATTAATTGTCGAATAGTTTCATCATCTAGTGTTCCATTTTTAGCAACAATTGCACTAACAAATGGCCTTACCTTTCTAACTGATGAATCTACTTTGATTGAATAATCTCCTTTTTTTATTTCAAGTTTTTGCATTCCTTTTTTAGAGCCTGAAATTCCCTGAAGACCCAAAGCAATTCCAAAGTCAGTAGCATAATCTGGTCTGTTTGGACTATACTCTACACGAATGTAGTCATTGGTTTGTTCTTCAATGTCCAAGCCAAGAAAAGGTAGAAGAGAAATTGTTTTGTTTTTATTAATTTTTTTTCCTACTAATTTTTGTAATCTATTATGATAAAGTTGAACTACTGGCATTGATTTGCACTCCTTAACCAACTTAGATTGTTGTTGTAAAACTGACGTACATCATCAACTCCATACTTTAACATTGCAATTCTTTCTATACCACCGCCCCAAGCTAACACAGGTCTTGTGATTCCAAGTGGTTTAGTTACTTCTGGTCTAAAAATTCCCATGCCAAAAAGTTCAACCCATTTTTTTAGTTTATCATTATATACCATTGATTGCAATGAGGGTTCTGTATATGGAAAAAATGTTGGCCAAAATTTGATCTTATCCAAACCCATCTTATGATAAAATTCTTTTTGTAAACCCATCAAGTCTCTTAATGTTACATCCTTTCCAACTACAATGCCTTCAACTTGATTAAATTCTGCAAGGTGTTTGTAGCTGACCTTTTCGTTTCGAAAAACTCTTCCTAAAGAAAAAATTCTTGCTTCATCAGGTTTGTTATCGGCAAGATACTTTATTGTAACAGATGTAGTATGAGTTCGTAACACCATTCTTTTTGCTTCTTCAATACTCCAGTTGTAACCCCAACCCTTCTTATGAGAACGTGAGACTTGTTGAATCTGTGTGGGATTTGCAAACTTTGTAACTTTCATGTTTTTAAGGTAAAAGGTATCTTGCATCTCTCTTGCTGGATGATCTTGTGGTGTAAAGAGTGCATCAAAGTTCCAGAAACTTGATTGGGAAAGATTCCCAACTACTTCAGAAAATCCTAGACTAACAAAAGTTTCCCGTATTTCATTAATTACATCTTTTAGAGGATGAATTCTTGCGACAACAGTATCAGGCACTTTAGCTTCAACATCTATTGCTCCGGAGGCAGAAGTTTCTGTATCAATATTTTTAGCCTTTTCAGTAAGAGAAATGGTTTTAGAACTTTCTGTTTTGGTAATAATAAATTCTGGTCTTTTGTTCAAAGACGTGAGAGTATCTTTATTCTTAATTTCTTCGAGTGGAATTGTTTTTTCTCCAATA
>JAUXKJ010000062.1 GCA_030624325.1 Nitrososphaerota archaeon | reverse complement strand
ATATATTTCGCTGAATCTACTTTTTCTTCTCCTTCTTTAATTCTTAAAGGCAATCTAATTTTTTTATCAATTATGTTTGGTCTCTGATTACAAATTATTTCATCCTTAAGATGACTGTTTTCTTTTTTTTCTGCATTTATTGACAGAATGTTTCGTCTAATTGATAATTTGATATCTTCTTTTTTAAAACCTGGAATATCAATTGAAATAACGATATTGTTTCCTTCCATATACATATCAACTGGCGGGAGGACAAATTCGTAAAATTCTCTAGATTTGTTACCAATTTCACGCATCATTTCTTTTGCCATGGATTTTACTAGGCCCATTTTGACAAATTCTTGTTTTTTGGTTATAAATTTTGATAGATTTTTAATTCCACAAATTACACTTGAACTCAAATAATGATTATAGTAATTGAAGGAGGAGATCAGGCTGGAAAAAAGACACAATCTGAGTTATTAGCAAAAGCACTCAGGGCAAGAAGACTCAAAACAAAGGTTTTCAGCTTTCCAGATTATTCAACACATGTTGGTAGAGAAATCAAAAATTACCTTCGTGGAACGAGAAAGTTTCCTCCTCAAGTAATTCATTGTCTTTTGGCAGCAAATAGATGGGAAAAATTACCTGAAATAAAAAAAGCTGATTCAAAAAACTCTATTTTGATAATGAATAGATACATTCAATCCAATTTAGTATATGGTTTAGTAAATGGATTGAAGCTTAATTGGTTAGAAGGTCTTGATGCAGGACTTCCAAAACCAGATCTTGTTATTGTTTTACATGTATCTCAAAAAGATTCCTTTAAGAGAAAAAAATCAATGAGAGATAAGTTTGAGAAAAATAGAGAATTTTCTAAAAAAGTTTCAAAGACATATCTAAGTTTAGCTAAAAACAAACACTGGAAAATCGTAGATGGTACAGGTACAAAAGAAGAAGTTCACAAGTCAATTATGAAAATATTTTCAAAAAAATTAGGAATATGAAAAAATCACATCTTGATATCATTGATCCAATCCATGATTTTATTAGAGTTTATGGAACCGAAATTAAAATAATTGATCATCCAATATTCCAAAGATTACGGAGAATTAGACAACTATCTGGAGCACATTTAGTCTATCCTGGTGCACAGCATACCAGATTTGAGCACTCACTAGGTGTAATGCATATTGTAGGACAAGCAGCTCAAGCATTGAAAGAAAAAGGAATCATAAAAACTGATGATATAGCAAATATCCGTCTTGCAGGTTTACTTCATGATATTGGCCATGGTCCTTTTTCTCATATTTATGAAGAAGTCTTGCAAAAGAAAACAAAAACTTCTCATGAAGAAATAGGCCAAGAATTAATTTTAAGGACTGAAATTGGTGACATAATCTCCAACTCTGGTCTTGATAAAAAATTTATCACTAAATTGGCCTTTGGTGATTCCAAATTTCAATTCATGAATGAAATTATTTCTGGTACATTGAGTGCAGATATGATGGATTATCTTCTTCGTGATGGATACTTTACAGGGGCAGAACATGCAAAAATTGATCATAAACGAATAACCCAATCACTTGATGTCTATCAGAGAAATTTAGCATTGGATAAATCTGCACTATATTCTTTTGAATCTATGATGCATTCACGATATCAAATGTTCAAGGCGGTTTATTTTCATAAAACAGTAAGATCGGCTGAAGTGATGTTATTAGAATCACTACATCTAGCCTACGAAGAATTAGGTCTTTCTTCGTTAAGTTTAGAAGATTACATTAAACTTACCGATGATTTTGTTTTAGAAAAGCTAGTTTCACTCCCAACATATAGTTCAGAATTGAAAAGAGCAAAGAAATTTGCAATTAATTATCAAAATCGTAAATTGTTAAAATGTGTCTTTGAACGAGTACTCACAAAAAATGCTCGACTAGGAAAAATGAATACTAGTAAGATTAGACAAAATTTGTCAAAAAAATCTAAAGTTGATTCTAATGAAATTTTTGTAGATACTTCAACTACCCCCTCAATTCCTTTAACTCCATCAAAAAAGGAATCTCAATACATCATTTTAATTTCAAGGGGAGAAAAACTTGTAAAATCTGAAAAAATTCCTATTTCTAAAATCCCTTTGGTGGCTACAATGTCTGGGTTTATGAATATTCTTAGAGTTTACACTACACAAAAAAATAGAAAAAAAGTTGAAATTGCTGCAAAATCAATCCTTAGTGGCTTGAAATAATGAAAAAAAGAATTGTAATTAAATTATCTGGGAAAGTTTTTGGGATGGATAACACAAAAACCTTAAAAGATTATGCCAGGTTTCTTGTAAAAATTAGTAAATTTTGTCAACCTGTTATTGTTGCAGGTGGAGGAAACATTGCAAGGCATTACATTTCTCATGCTAGATCATCGGGTGCAGATGAATCAACACTTGACGAATTGGGAATAGAGGTTTCTCGTCTAAATGCAAAATTATTGATTTATGCGCTAAAACATAAAGCACATCCTCATCCACCAACAACTCTACAAGAAGTTCGACATGCGGTAGATAGTGGTTTAATTGTAGTTACTGGCGGTCTACATCCTGGTCAAAGTACCAATGGAACTGCAGCATTAATAGCTGAAAAAATTAAGGCAGATGAATTTTTGAATGCAACGGATGTAGATGGAATTTATGACTCAGATCCTAATAAGAACAAAAAAGCAAAAAAATTCAAGAGGATTGATTTAAAGAAACTTCGAAGCTTACTTGTTAGAGAAGATTCAGTGGCTGGTGGTTATGATCTAATGGATTTGGTTGCTTTGAAAGTAATTGAACGTTCAAAAATAAAGACCAGAGTTCTGAAAGCAGACCTTAAAGAAATTGAAAAAGCTATTAGAGGAAATTCGGTAGGAACTGAAATAATAATACCTTAAAATTTTTTATTCATTTTGAACGGTTGGATAACTTTCTGTCCAAATTGCTACCTGTTTTTCAGCATATTCGTCAATCCCTGATTCCCTAGCCTTT
This sequence comes from Nitrososphaerota archaeon, assembly GCA_030624325.1. The sequence goes on along the minus strand of JAUXKJ010000062.1, from coordinate 865 downwards.
TTGAATATATCCATGGATTCCTCTTTTGTAAGTGGTTTAGTTTGTGCTTTTGTATAACCATCTTCATCAACTAAAATTGTGACATAGCCATCCTTAGTATGAATTACTGCAACAAATTCTTCCTCTCCTACTGGCAAAAATTTTCCATCTATTTTTTTCGTTGTAAGAGTTAGCATCCCAAAACCACAAAGATTGAATAGTTTCATCTGAGATTTATTTGCTCTTTCTTTTCCTATTTTCACCGCTTGAAAATATTGCATAGTGTGAATTTAGTAAAATCACTATAAGCATTTTTTGTCTCAACATTTAAGATATGTGTAGCCAAAAAGAAATTAATGAATCGTAAAATTGTTTTTGGAGGAATTATTGCTACTTTTGTTATAGTCATTGGAATTGTAGGTTTTTCAGGTTCAATAATTATTGATGATATATCAGGGGGCGGAATTATTTCATCCTCACAAACCCGACCAGAAATATTTCCTCTTGGGATCGAGTTAGAAGATATTTCTATTTTAGAAGTAACGGATCTAGCAGCTACCATTGAGATAACGTTCCAAGTAACCAATCCTAACTTTAAATCAATAATTCTTCAAATGATAAAATACGAATTATATGAAAATAATGTTAGAATAGCAACAAGTGAGATCGGTCAACGCCCAACGGGTATGATTGATGTTTCAAACTACTTTACAATCCTAAATGATCATCCAACCATCTTCAGAGAGAAAATTACCATAAAAAATACTGGTAATGATCCTGAACTGTGGTCAGCACTAACTAACAATACCCCACAATGGAAAATCAAAGGAGAAGGCTTTTTCAATTTAAGTTCTATAACCAGCGGTGGCGAAAACGAGTTTACGTT
>JAUXKJ010000002.1 GCA_030624325.1 Nitrososphaerota archaeon | reverse complement strand
ATAGAAGATTATAGGTTACTCGACACTTCCTAAAACTTTTCCATGAATATTTGCTACAGCACCAGTTGGCTCTGCAATCACATTTCCACATGACTTGCATGTAATTTTTGATGATGCATGTGAGTACACAATATTTTCTTCTTTACATTCATTACAACTAACTTTTTGAAACTTACTGCTAGGTTCAGGAATTAGAATGTGTTCCTTTTTCAATGTGCAACCAACTCTATCTTTCGAATTCTTATACCACGCTTATTGAATTTCTTTTTGCACACAGTGCACGTCAATATCGGTGTCCACTTTTTTGTGGTTTTGGCAGGTTTTGCAAGTTTTGGGAATTTTTGTCCACCATACCCTTTTTTGTCCTCAGCGTGTCTTCTTTCCCCTATAGCAGAACCCCTTCGTTTTCCTGCTTTGTAAGTAGAAATTTTCTGCTTGGTATGTTTGTTACACTTTGGGCAATACCTGTTAACTTCTTTGGGTATGTTCATAAAAATTGCCAGCCTAGTCGGTAATTTAAACATCGCTTTGAATCTATAATAGGTTCCGAAAACAAATTTCTTTTATGCAAAATCATCTTTCTTCTGTAATTGGTTCTCTCAATTCAGTGGCAATGGGTGATAAACCCGCAGATTTGGTTCTCAAAAATTGTTCGCTTGTAAACGTTTACTCTAGAGAAATTTTATCAAAGATAGATATCTCTATTTCAAAACAAAGAATTGCTTACGTTGGGGAAGATTCTTCACATACAGTAGGACCTAGCACAACAGTAATTGATTTAGAAGGAAAATATGTCACTCCAGGTTTTGCAGATCCTCATGTTCACATTGATCAGTTTATTTTGCCATCAGAGCTTGCAAAAAAATCTCTTCTTTGTGGAGTAACTTCTCTTTTTTCTGATCCGATTGATATTGTAAGTGTATGTGGTTATCGAGGTTTTCAAGAATTCGTAAAACTTTGTTCAGGTTTACCAATTCGAATCTTCAATGTAATACCGGGAGGACTACCTGTTGATAGAAAATTTAGTCATGGAAAAGCACTTTCTGCATCACAAGAGAAATTGGCAATAAAATTATCAAATGTTGTTGGTCTTGGTGAAGTATTTTCATGGACCAAAGTAACTACACGAGATTCAAAAACCATGAAGACACTTCAAACAATGTTAGATAATGATTGTATAATCAATGGTCATACCGCAGGCGCATCAGGAAAAAAACTCAATGCATATGTTTCATCTGGAATTCTTTCATGCCACGAACCAATTAACTTTGATCAAGTTCTAGAACGATTACGACTTGGTATGTGGATTATGATACGTGAAGGTTCTATTAGAAGAGATTTGAAGGAAATTCTTCCTCAAGTAATGTCAAAAGGACTATTTACTAACCGATTAATGTTCTGTTCTGACGGTGTAGACCCATTAGATCTTTCTAAATATGGACATATTGATCATTGTGTTAGAGAGTCTATCAAGTTAGGACTAGATCCTGTAGATGCAGTTACAATTGCATCAAAGAACTGTTTTGATTATTATAATATGGGAAAGGATCTTGGAGGAATTGCTCCCGGCAAAATAGCTGACATTTTGGTTTTTGATTATCTAACTACCATGAAACCTAACAAGGTGTTTGTTGGTGGAAAACTGGTTGTTTCAAATGGAACCCTTGTAGCTAAAATCAACAAAAAACCTATTCCTAAATGGCTTACAAAGACTGTAAAACTAAAAAAATTATCAGCAAAAGATTTCATAATAAAATCAAAATCAAAATCAGTTACTGCAAACCTGATTCATATGATCTCAGAAATTATTACCAAAAAAGATGAAGAGGAACTTGGGGTCAAAGATGGGAATGTCTGTGCCTCTGTGGACAAAGATGTTTGGAAGGTTGCAGCATTTGATAGAACATACGGTTCTGGCAAGCGAGCAATTGGCTTTTTGAAAAATTTTGGCCCACAAATTGGGGCGTTTGCATCAACTTGGAGTTTTCATGAAAATGATATGATAGTAATTGGTTCAAATGAAGAGGACATGCAACATGCTGCAAATAATTTGTTAAAATTTCAAGGCGGAATGATAGTGGTAAAAAATGGAAAAATCCTTGCAAGTTTGCCATTGAAAATGGCTGGAATAATTTCTACAGATTCATTTGAAAAAGTTTCTCAAAACTTTCAAGATGTTAATTCCACAATCCTAGATTCAGGTTGTAAATTTCAAAATCCCCATTTGATCCCGTTATTTTTACCTTTTCTTGCATTGCCTGCTATTAGGATTTTATTTGGCGGAATAGTTGATATCAAAACAAGATCCTACATCCCTCCTTTCAAGTAAGAAATCTTAAAAAGGGGCTTCGATTGCATTTCAATCGAAACTTAATGGCTTCAATTCAACAAACTCCACAAGGACCTGTATTAGTTCTAAAAGAAAGTGCTCTTCAGCAAAAAGGAAAGGATGCACAGAAAAATAATATTGCTGCAGCTAAACTGGTAGCAGATTTAGTAAAAACTAGCCTAGGACCAAGAGGTCTTGACAAAATGCTTGTGGATTCTATTGGTGATGTTACAATTACAAATGATGGTGCAACAATTCTCAAAGAGATTGATGTTCAACATCCTGTTGCAAAAATGATGGTTGAAATTGCAAAAACTATTGATAATGAGGTAGGAGATGGAACTACATCTTCAGTTGTTGTAGCAGGCGCTCTATTAGAAAAGGCCGAACAACTATTGAACAAAGATGTTCATTCTTCTGTAATTGTTGAGGGTTATCAGGCAGCTGCTGAAAAAACACTCCAATTGCTATCTCAGATGGCAAAAACCATACAACCAGATGATAAAGCATCATTACTCAAAATAGCCAAAACAAGTATGGAATCAAAATTAATTTCTGAAGATAGCGGTACTCTTTCAAAAATTGTAGTTGATGCAATTCTAAGCATCGCTACAAAAAAAGAACAAAAGTATACAGTTGACCTTGATAATATCAAAGTAGAAAAAAAGGCAGGAGAGTCTATTGAAGACACCTCATTAATTCGAGGAATAGTTCTTGATAAGGAAATTGTTCATAGTGGTATGCCAACTAAAATTGAAAAACCAAAAATAGCTCTGATTAATGCAGCACTTGAAGTTGAAAAAACTGAGATGAGTGCAGAAATTAGAATAAGTGATCCTACACAGATGCAGATGTTCTTAGAAGAAGAAAATAGAATGCTCAAAACCATGGTAGATAAGATTCATGAAATTGGAGCAAAGGTCTTGATTTGCCAGAAAGGAATTGATGATATCGCTCAGCATTATCTTGCAAAAAATGGAATTTTAGCTGTACGAAGAGTCAAAGAAAGCGATATGACTAAACTTGCAAAGGCAACCGGTGGAAGAGTTTCAACTAACATTGATGATTTGTCTCCCTCTGACCTTGGCTCAGCTGACCTTGTTCAACAGAAAAAAGTAGAGTCAGACAAGTGGGTTTTCATAGAAGGATGTAGGAATCCACAATCTGTAACCCTGCTAATACGAGGAGGTTCACAACGAGTTGTTGATGAAGCTGATCGTTCAATACATGATGCATTGATGGTGGTAAAAGATGTAATAGAAAAACCATCAATTGTTGGGGGAGGTGGAGCACCAGAATCATTCGTTGCTTCACATCTAAAGGATTGGGCAGATAGTTTTGATGGTAGAGAACAACTTGCAATAAAGAAATATGCGGAAGCTTTAGAGTCTATTCCTTTGACCATTGCTGAAAACGCAGGGATGGATCCTATCGATACTATGGTAACTCTTCGAGCACAACAAAGTCAAGGACACAAATGGACAGGAATTGATGCAAAAAAAGGAAAAATTGCTGATATGTTTTCTCAAGATATTGTAGAACCATTGATAGTTAAAGAACAAATTATAAAATCTGCAACAGAAGCTGCCTGCATGATACTAAGAATAGATGATGTTATTGCAATTTCTGGCGGAAGTCCACCCGGACCAGGTGGTATGCCTCCAATGGGCTAAATCCTATTACTTAGAAAATTTCCAAACTCAAACAAATTCACTACCACCTATTCCTTCCCAAGGAGGAAATTTAAAATGAAAAATTCAAAACTGATACTAATAATTGAAAAATGTGAATAAAATCGGAATTGATCTCGGTGGAACAAAGATTGAAGGAATCTTACTTGATAATGAAAATAACATAGTTGAGAGAAAACGAATCCCAACTCAACAACAAAAAGGTTATGATTCAATAATTAATTCAATAATTTCACTAGTCAAGGATCTGAAAACTTTGGCAAAAAGTGATGTAAGAATTGGCGTTAGTACACCTGGTGCAATATCTAAAAAAACAGGTTTAATAAAAAATAGCAACACTCAATGTCTCATTGGTAAACCAATTCAAGAAGATTTACACAAAGAGTTGGATGACAAGATTACAATTGAAAATGATGCAAACTGTTTTGCTTTAGCAGAAGCTACAATGGGTGCTGCAAAAAATTATGATGTTGTTTTTGGTGTAATAATGGGTACTGGTGTAGGGGGTGGAATAGTACTAAACGGTAAAATTCATCAAGGAAGAACTTTCATTGCTGGTGAATGGGGTCATCATACACTAAAACAGAAAGGTAACAGCTGTTATTGTGGAAAAAATGGGTGTGTAGAAACCTATCTTAGCGGTCCAGCATTAGAAAAAAGATGGAAAGAACTTACTGGAAAAAATGAAACATTATCTTCAATAGTAAATAATATCAATAATTCAAAAGCAAAAGAGTGGAAATCAGAATTTTTACAAAATTTTGGAGTCGGTCTTGCTAATGTCATTGATATCTTAGACCCAGATGTTGTTGTTTTGGGAGGAGGTGTTTCAAATATTTCATTTCTCTATGACGAAGGTAAAGATGCGGTGTACGACAAGGTTTTCAGTGACTTGGTAGATACCCCAATTTTAAAAAATCAGTTAGGTGATTCAGCTGGTGTTTTTGGTGCATGTTTAATATAACTAAAAAGATTATTTAGAATAATTTTATTGTGGTTCTATTGTGGCTGGTGGCTTGCTTGAGACCACATATGAAACCCATGTTACATCTTCAATCTGATTTGTAATTTTATTACTGATTTTTTCTAACAGACCATGCGGCAATCTAGTCCAATCAGCAGTCATTGCATCAATAGAATCTACAACTCTAATCATTACAATATTACCATATTTTCTCTCATCCCCTACAACACCAACTGCCTTATCATCACCAACTGCTGCGTATGCCTGCCAAACCTTATCGTAAAGTCCAGCATCTTGGAGCTCATCTTCTACAATTTTACTTGCAATTTTTGCAATTTCCAATTTTTTTTCTGTTACCTCCCCAATTATCCTCACAGCAAGACCTGGTCCAGGAAAAGGATGGCGAATAAGAAGTTTCTTTGGGATATGAAGAATTTCTCCAACTCTTCTTACTTCGTCTTTATACAACTCACGTAACGGTTCTAAAATATCCAGATTTAACCAATCAGGTAAGCCACCTACATTGTGGTGTGTTTTAATTACTGCTGCAGGACCTTTTGATACTCCACTTTCAATGACATCTGGATACAACGTTCCTTGTGCAAGCCATTTGAAGGGACCATTCTTTTCTGCAAAATCAGTAAATATTCTAATGAATTCTTCACCAACAATTTTTCGTTTTTCTTCAGGATCTGTTACTCCTTTCAATTTTGATAAAAATTGTTCCTTTGCATTAATTCGATGAAAATCGAAAGAAAAATTTTTTGTAAACATTTCTTCAATCTCATCTGGTTCATTTAATCTCAAAAGTCCGTTATCAACAAAAATACACTTTAGTCTATCTCCGACGGCCTTGTGGATTAGCAAAGCAGCAACTGTAGAGTCAATTCCCCCACTTACTCCACATAAAATATTGCCTTCAATCTTGGAAATTTGATTTACGGTATTTTCTACAAAAGTTTCCATTGTCCAGTCTTGTTTTGCACCACAAATTTTTAATGCAAAATTTTTCAGAATTTTATAACCTTGTTCAGTATGAACAACTTCTGGATGGAACTGAATTCCATAAATTGAATTTTTCTTATTTGAAATTGCTGCAGTGCGAGCTGATTCAGTATGCCCAATTATTTCAAAATCATTAGGAACTTGTTCTGCTTCATCACCATGACTCATCCAGGCACGTATAGACTCTCCAATACCATTTAGCAAATCCGAATCGTTATCAATTGTTAATAACGAGGAACCATATTCTTTATTTGCTCTTTTTATCTTTCCGCCAAAATTATCAACGATTAACTGATGACCATAACATATTCCTAAAATGGGTAATTTCAATTCAAAAATTTCTTTTTCTGGTAATGGTGCATCAGATTTGTATACGCTTGATGGTCCTCCAGAAAATATTATTCCCTTTAATTCCATTTTTTTCAACTCTTCTATTGGAATGTTATATGGCACTAATTCTGCAAATACAGAAAAATCTCTAATTCTCCTACAAATTAAGTGACTATACTGCGATCCAAAATCTAATACCGCAATACTATCCATTAGATCACTTTTTTCGAATTCTCAATCATTTTAGACAGAGACCAACCAGCTGTATTGATAATTTCATTAACTCTTTCTCTTTGCCTATAATTTTTGATTATAATCTCCCTAATTTGAGAACCTTTTTTGTTTACAATACAATCAATAGCAGATTCTTTTTGTAACCTGCCGTTTTCAGCTTCTTGATAGTCTTGTTTTTTCATTCCTCCAATTATTCTATCTAAGAAAAACGATTTGAATGGAGGAGTTTCAACAGGAATATCAATATTTTCTTTTATAATAATTGAAACTTGATCAGGAGTTACAAACGCGTTACCTATTACTGAACCATCACTTACGGTAATAGGAATTGGATCATCAGCATTTGACACTTTTGAAGAATTCTCAAGTAAAGATGCTTTAGTAAAACTAGTTTGTTTAACTATTGAATCTAAAACCCTCAAATTTTTTTCAAGATCTTCAATATCTTCTTTATGCTTTTCAATCTGAGCAGTAATTCGTTCTTTAAGTTCAAGTATATCTCGAATTTGTTCTTCAGAAAACTCCATAATTATTGTCATATATTTACTGTATTAAAACGCATTCTCATCTAGAGAATGTTTTTAATGTCTGCGTAGTGAATTTTTTTGAATCCCTTAATTGATCTTGAGGTAGTATAAAGATCTAAGGAATTTTTCGAAACCAACCACTCTAAAAGTTTTTTTCCCTTTCTAAGTTTTTTTAATTTAGTCTTTCTGTTTGGAACTCTATTTTTAGAATACATGCCAATAGTAGTTCCAAAATCCATTCCAAACAAAACAATTTTTTTTGCTTTAAAATAATGAGCAAGAAAAACACATCGGTCTCCATCTGTAAATCCTCCAAAATTGTAAATTTTTCCAAATGATTTTCCTTGAGTTGTTCCTATACAATTTCTAAATTTAGTTACTAGGTCCAATTTTTCTAAATTGTCAGCATGTGCATGTACAACCATTATAGATTTTGTTTTTCCAATTTTTTTTAAAGAAATAATATCACCATCAAGATCTGTGACTAAAATATCTGGTTTTATTTTTTTTTCAATTAGTGCTTTTACTGCTCCATCTGCCACAATTTTTGTGATGTAATTGTATTTTTTTAGAAATGAAACAGAATTCTTTAGAGAAGGACCAGCACCTACAACAAAAACAACTTGATTCTCAATGAGTTTTCGTAAATTTTTAAGAGGATAATTATTTTTTAGAATAAACCCTAATCTTTTAGCCGATTCTGTATCGCTTTTCCTACTATAACCAAATTCTTTTAGAATTTCTGAATACCTTGTTTCCCAACCTGTAATGGTCATATGACTCAAATTGGCAGTCCTAATCATAAATCATGTGAATAAGCTAGGAAGTGTTTCTGTAGGTGGACAAAATCCTGTAAGAATTATGGGTATTCTAAACACCAGTCCGGAGTCATTTTACAAAGATTCGATTAGGACAACTAAACATGATATTGTTAACACTATCAAAAAAATGGAACAAGATGGAGCAGACTTTGTAGATGTTGGAGGTATGTCTACTGCTCCATATCTATCCACAATGGTTTCTGAGAAACTAGAATCAAAACGTGTAATGTCTGCCATTAAAATTATTCAACAAGTTTCTAATCTTCCTATTTCAGTTGATACTTGTAGAACCTATGTAGCAAAACAAGCACTTGAGATAGGAGTAGACATCATCAATGACATTTCCGGCTTGAAATATGATGAAAACATGCATAAAGTTATTGAAAAATTCCAACCTTCGCTAATTTTGTCTGCCTACAGTCAAAAAACAATTCAAGGAAATCATTTGGAAAAAACCAAAGAACTTCTAAAACAGAGTATGAATATTGCTATATCTTTGAGAATTTCAAAGAAAAAAATTGTTTTAGATCCTGCTATAGGTTTTTTTAGAAAATCAGGTAGTGGTCCTTTCTTTACTAAAATAAAAACAAATTGGGTAGATAGAGATTTGTTAATGTTACAAAATCTTTGGAAGATAAAACTTGGGCAACCGATGTTGGTTTCTGTTTCAAATAAATCATTTATTGGAAAATTATTAAATCTGAAAAATCCATCTGATCGACTTTATGGTTCTTTAGCAGCTGAGACAATTTCTGTTCTAAATGGTTCAGATATTATACGCACACATAATGTGAAAGAATCTAAAAATGCAATCACTATAGCACAAAAATTAGCTCAAAAAAAACCAAGAAAGGCTTATAATCCTTCATAAATCATGACTATAGGTTTCATTGGAGTTCAGAGAAGGATTAACCTTTGACGATGTTCTTCTTGTTCCTAAATATTCAGATATCACAAGTAGATCTCAAACTAACTTGGAAACAAAACTTTCTAGGAACATTTCGCTTAACATCCCGTTAGTTAGTGCAAACATGGATACTGTTACAGAATCAGCAATGGCAGTAGCTATGGCAAGACAGGGAGGACTTGGAATAATTCATAGATTTCTTTCCATCAAAGAGGAAACTGATCAAGTTCTAAAAGTCAAGCGTTCAGGAAGCGTTATGATTGAAAATCCTTACCATATAGAACCTGAAAAGACTGTAGATTATGCAATAAACTATATGCGCGAAAAAGGTGTGCATGGACTTTTAGTCATGGACTCGGATTCAAGACTTGTAGGAATTTTAACCCGACGTGATGTAATGTTTGAAACTCCCTCAGAACAAATCGTAAAAGATGTAATGACAAAGGACGTAATTACTGCCAAACCTGGAATTGGTTTAGATGAAGCAAAAGAAGTTTTGCGAAAACACAGAATTGAAAAACTACCATTGGTAGATGAATCTGGTCATGTAAAAGGCTTGGTAACTAGCAAAGATATTACTAACATTGAAAATTTTCCTCAAGCATCAAAAGATAAAAAAGGACGACCTCTTGTTGGCGCTGCAGTAGGAGTTAAAGGCGATTTCATGGAAAGAACAGAATCTCTTCTAGAAGCAGAAGCTGATGTAATAGTTGTTGATATAGCCCATGGTCATAGTGAAAATGCAATAAACACTATCCGTCATATTAAAAAGGCATTTCCAGATTCTGAGTTGATTGCAGGAAATGTAGCAACAGCAGCAGGAGCTGAAGATTTAATCAAAGCAGGGGTAGATGCTGTAAAGGTTGGTGTTGGTTCAGGCTCAATTTGTATTACACGTGTGGTTACTGGTTCTGGAGTTCCACAACTCACAGCAGTTTTAGATTGTGCAGAGGTTGGAAAAAAACACGATATCCCAATTATTTCTGATGGGGGTGTTAGGACATCTGGTGATGTTACCAAGGCCTTGGCAGCAGGTGCATCTTCGGTGATGATTGGAAGTATTTTAGGTGGCACTGATGAGAGCCCAGGTTCTTTTATGACAAAAAATGGAAAACGATTTAAAATTTATCGTGGAATGGCTTCATTTTATGCTTCTTTAGGTCGTAAATCAAAGGAGAATGGCGGTGCATCAATTGGAGATGATCTTAATGATTATGTAGCTGAGGGAGTTGAAGCAATGGTTCCTTACAAGGGAAGTGTAACTGATATTCTAAAGCAACTTACAGGAGGAGTTCGCTCTGGACTAAGCTATTGTGGTGCACACACAATAAAACAAATGCAAGAAAATGCAGAATTTATAAAAATGTCAACTGCTGGGTTTACAGAAAGTAACCCACATGACGTTTCTTTGATGTAGCTAGTTTTTTATTCAACCTAAAAAAATCCCACACTTGTGTTAGATAAAAGAACCGGAATTGGAATTGTGGTGGGTTCTGTTATTATTGCCATAGGAGCATATTCCTTAATTTCCTCGATAGGAGTTCAAGACATATCGTTTGATGATACCTATGGAATTGGAGAATCTACTACCTACAAGTTTACTGCTCCGATTCATGCACAACAATATGCAAACATAACAGGAGCTTCATTCAAAATATCACTAACTAGTCCAGGACCTGGATTGCAAATCAAGGAAATAGAACATAAGAACAATGTCGATATTGATTGGGTTCACCTTGAAGATGGGGATAGCATTTTGAAAGTTCAAAACACAGGGGATTCAGAATTATATGTAAACGGAACGTTTCAAGCTTTACTTGATCCTATACTATTCACCTATAAAATTTTAATAATTATAGCTGGACTTGTGATTATAGGATTTAGCTCAGCATTTAGTGTTAGAAAACCTCGAGGTTTTTAGCTGAGCTCTGCGCTTGGATAAGAACCTAAAATTTTCAAAAACGTAGTTTTTTCTTTTATTTTATCTAACATTTCTTTGACTTTGGAATTATTTTCATGACCTTCAAAGTCTACGTAAAAATTGTACTCCCACGGTGTACTTTTTTTTGGGCGTGATTCAATTTTCGTCAGGTTGATTTCATATTCATAAATCTTTTTTATAATATGATGTAACGCTCCTGGTTCATGTTTTATTGAAAAAATTAGTGATGTTTTGTCCTTTTTGGTTTCTTTAGTTTTATTTTTTGATAATATTAAAAATCTAGTATAATTATTTGAGTTATCTTCAACTTCTTCTTTAATTACAGGTACCTGGAATATTTCTGAAGCCCTTTTGCTAGCAATACAGCCGATATTTTTCTTGTTTAAATCTTTAATAATTTTGACACTACCTGCAGTATCATAAGTGGGAACTTTTTTCATACCATGTTCCTCAATGAATTTTCTACATTGTCCTAATGCCTGAGTATGGGAGTATACAGTATCAATACTGTCAAGTGAATCAAATCCTATTAGACAGTGTATGATTCTGTGATAAATTTCTCCAACTGCATTAAGATTTGTAGAGTATAAAAGATCATAGCTTTCACCGACACTTCCTTCAAGTGAATTTTCAACTGGTAAAATAGAATATTCGGATTTGTTATTTTCAGTGGATTTTAGTACATCTACAAATGTTGGAAGAGGAATAGTATCTATTTTATTATCAAAAAAAGAAAGTGCTGCTGCCTCACTATAGGCACCTCGTTCCCCTTGGAACGATACACTGACCATTCTTACCTCTCCAGCTTTACAAAATCACTCTTACCAAAATTTTTGGAAAGTTTTCTTTCATCAATCCAATTACAATCTACACATTTGATTGCATCTCGCATAGGAATTACATTTCCTCCACATTTTTTACATCTAGTGAACAAAACACCAAGTTCTGGTTCATTGATTGATGCATGATTAGTACCATTAAGATTACTAGTAATTTTGAGAGCTACAACGTCGTTAAGTAACGCAACTCCTTTTCTCCTAAATTCTCTGGTCTGACAAATACATTCAATATTAGAACTTGATGGTTTGTTGTTAACATAATCTATAGAAACTGCCATCATTGATGACAAGACTGCTACCACTGTACCTATCACTACATCGTTGACCTTAGGCATTGTAGTTTCCTTTGCGGTTTTAACTTGTGCAACACGATTTTTCTTATCGATATCAGTTGTACCGACAACGGCTGATCTTACATTGTGCCCATCATCAAATGTGTTTTTTCCTGATTCATATTCTTCGATAACTGCTATTTTTTCTCCTGGCATCGTCAAGTTATCTGACATGGGGCTGTTTTTTAATCGGTGATTATAACTGTTTACGGTTTATGGGAAAATTTTAGACCCAGTTCTAAAAATTTTGGTAATCAAGTTAGTATGTTTGAGTATGGTGGACAATTGATCAGTTCTTCGTCTTGATTATAAACCAGAAAATGCATACCAATTTTATGAATCCATTATTACATAGGTTTGTTTTCAATTCTCAAAATCTGAGACCAAAAGTAGAATATACTCAAAATTTACTTTTAGATATTAGAAACAAAGTACTATACAAGAATAAAGCAATTCCAAGAACTGTTTCGTGTCCTTTGTGTGAGCTTCAAATCAAACCATATTGGGAACCAACGTTTCATAATGTTAGAGCAAGCTGTTCTATTTGTGGAGTAAACTGGCAGGAATTATAGAAACAGGTTTCAACTATAACCAATGAGGGATTTGCAAATATCCCTCAATGCTTTCATTTTTTAATAATTTCAAAAGCGCATTAGCCTGGGGGGTGGACAATACTGGCATGTCAAACTGATTGTCTATAGAGATTCTTGGGCATGCGACTTGAATGAATGCATCAATTCCCTTGAGATTTTTCAATCTTTCATTGGTAATATCGGTTAGTGCAATCAATTGTACTGATTTTCCTTCTTTTTCTAACTCTCTTTTGAATTT
>JAUXKJ010000008.1 GCA_030624325.1 Nitrososphaerota archaeon | reverse complement strand
GATGCAATAAACTCTGGGGCCGGAACTGCCTTTAACATGAATACTAATGAAGTCATAGCAAATGTTGCACTTCAAATTCTAGGAAAAAAGAAAGGTCAGTATCAATATCTCCATCCAAATGACCATGTAAACATGTCACAATCAAGCAATGACACATTTCCAACTGCAATGCATGTTGCAATTTTGACTAGTCTTAAGAAAACCATCCCAGTAATTGATGGCTTGATAAAATCATTAAATAAAAAAGCTAAACAATTTGCAAACTATAAAAAAATTGGTAGGACACATCTTATGGATGCATTACCAGTTACATTAGGAAATCAATTTTCAGCATACTCTACCTCAATAAGTAAAGCTCAGAATGCAATTTTGTTAGCTAAAAAAGAATTGGAATATGTAGCACTAGGTGCCACTGCAGTAGGTACTGGTGCAAATGCACCAAAAGGATATAGAAAAATTGCAATAAATGAATTAGTAAAAATTTCAAAATTATCTATCAGACCTGAAAAAGATATGCAGCACTCATTGCAAAGTAAATTTGCAGTAGCAAACATCTCATCTGCAATTAAAAACCTGGCTATAGAACTTAGCAAACTATCAAATGACATTAGACTAATGGCATCAGGTCCTGTAGCTGGTATTTCAGAAATTGGAATCCCAGCAGTTCATGCAGGATCTTCTATAATGCCTGGAAAAGTAAATCCATCCCTAGCTGAGTGCATGAACATGATTTGTTTTAACATATTTGGAAATGATACTACAGTCTCAAATGCAGCTAAAGCTGGACAGTTTGAACTAAATGTAATGTTACCTGTAATGCTAAAATGCATTTTAGAATCTACTGACATGCTAAATAATTTCTTACCAATTTTTACTGCAAACTTGATTGATGGACTAACAGCTAACAAACAAAAATTACAACAAAATATTGAAAACAGCCCAGTAATAGTTACTCTTCTTGCACCAAAAATCGGTTATCAAAAATCAGCTGAATTATTTAAGGAATCATTAAAGACAGGAAAAACAATTAGGGAATTAGCAATTTCAAAAAAATTATTGACTAATCAACAAATTAAATCCTTGTTAGGATAGAATATCACAATGGCAAAAATTTGGGTTGAATCTTATGGTTGTTCTGCAAGCTTTGCAGATTCGGAGATGATTTCAGGTTTAATTGTAAATGGGGGTCATTCACTAGCAAAAAATTCTTCAGAATCTGACCTAAATTTAGTGGTTACTTGTTCTGTAAAAGACGCTACCGTAAACAAGATGATTTCCCGAATAAAAAAACTAAGCGTAAAACCTCTAGTAGTTGCTGGATGTTTGCCCAAGTCCGAAATGAAGACAGTTGAGAAATTTTCTAATAAAGCTAGTCTTATGGGGCCAAATTCGCTTGGAAAAACCCTCAATGTAATTAATACTACTCTCAAGGGAGGCAGGAGTGTAGAGCTTGAAGACTCTGATTTATCTAAATTGGGACTTCCAAAGATAAGGCTGAATCCAACCGTAGGAATCGTAGAAATTGCAAGTGGATGTATGAGTGATTGTACTTTCTGTGAAACTAAACTTTCCAAAGGGGATTTGAGAAGTTACAGAATTGGAGACATAGTAAGACAAGTAAGAACAGAGATCAAAGAAGGATGTAAAGAAATTTGGCTAACATCTACAGACAATGGATGTTATGGTTTTGATATAAAATCTGACTTGCCTACATTAATAGAATCAGTTTCTGAAATACCAAATGAATTCAAAATTCGAGTAGGAATGATGAATCCAATGTATATGCCTAAAATTCGCGATGGGCTTCTCAAAAGTTTCCAAAATTCCAAAGTTTTCAAATTTCTACACGTTCCTGTTCAGAGTGGAAGTGATAAGGTACTAAATGATATGAAACGTGGTCATACTGCTAAAACCTTCATAGATGTGGTAGACAAGTTTAGAACATATTTTTCAAAGTTCACTATTTCAACTGATATTATTGTAGGATTTCCTTCAGAAACTGAAGATGATTTTCAAAAAACGATTGATTTGTTAAATACTACTCAACCTGACATTGTGAATCTATCTAGATATAGTAAACGGCCAGGAACAGAAGCTGCTAAATGGAAACAGGTAGATGTTTCAGAAGTAAAACGCAGGAGTAAAATAATTTTTGATTTGATTAACGAAATTTCTTATGAAAATAATAAAAAATGGATCGGATGGAAAGGTGAAGTATTAATTGATGAAAAATCAGAAGATGGAATCAAAGGAAGAAACTTTGCTTACAAACCCATTTTTGTTAAAGAAAAAGTAGAGATTGGACAGAATCATCGTGTTGAGATAGTAGATTCTACGAATCATATCTTGATCGGAAAGATCTTAAGTTAAAATTTTTAGATTGGAAATTTGATTCTAGCTACGTAAGAAGGTTTTTTATCGGAATTTACATAGTAACCAGATGACTTTTGAAATAACTAAACCAATTTTGATAGTAGGTATTGGTGGTGTGGGCTCAAAATTGGCTATAGAGGCAAAAAAGTCTCTCAACTCAGACTGTATTTTGATTAGTCATGATCAAAAGGATTTTGCACCTGGAATTACGTCAATCGAGGTAAGTACAGGCCCTACAGTTAATCCGTCAATTTATCTCATCCGAGGTTCTGCTTTTCAATTATCAAATGAAATTGCCAACCATTTCTCAAAATATTCTACTATAGTTTTGATGGCAAATCTTGCAGGAAAGGCAGGAGCTGCCATTTCCCCAATTGTATCTAAGATTTGTAAAGAAAATGATAAAAATTTGATTTCATTTGCAATTATGCCTTTCAAATTCGAAAAAGACCGAGTGTTTGCTTCAGGAATTTCCTTAAACCGATTAAGAACTGATTCTGGATGTACCATAGTTTTAGATAACGATGCTCTTCTTGACAGTAATCCATCTTTAACACCAAAGAAATGTCATGAAATCTCAAATGAGGCAATTTTGAAGGTAGTAAATTCATTACAAACTATATCAATTTCACAAGATACCAATATTATTTCTACAAGTAAAGATGCAAATGACGTTGAAGTCTCCCTAAAGGATTCAATTAGAATGTTATATGAAGATGCACCACCATCTAGTGTAAAACGTTCAATTCTCTATGTATTAGGAGGTCATAACATTCCTGTTGGAGTTTTAAATTCTGTCACAAATATTGCAGGAAGTGTTTTCAATGATGAAAATACTAGTGTGAGTACAACGATTAGTTCTGGTGAAAACTCCAAAGTAGTAATGTTAACCTCTGTCCAAGGAGAAATTCATTTTGACAAATATGATCCCCTAAGTATAATTCCTAAAGATAAAACCCTTGATTGGGAAGAACCTGATTGCAGTATTGACTGTAATCTTGACTTGTATCAATTAGAATAAAAGTAATTTTCTATTTTTTTGTAGATTTTTTCTCTGATTTTTCTGTTTTACTTTTAGCTTTAGTTTCTTTTGCAGGTTTTGGTTCTTTAGTTTTAGTTTCTTTTGCAGGTTTTGGTTTAGTTTTGGTTTCTTTTGCAGGTTTTAGTTCGGATTCTTTTTTTGTTTGGGTCTCTTTGATTTCTCCAGGTTTAGCTTCTGGTTCCTTTATTTCACCTTCTGGTTTTGTTTCCAAAGTGGGTTTTTCTTTTTCTTCTGTAGGTTTTACTTCTGATTCAATTTCTTCTTCATAA
The DNA here is from genome assembly GCA_030624325.1 of Nitrososphaerota archaeon. The sequence goes on along the minus strand of JAUXKJ010000008.1, from coordinate 4,961 downwards.
GGAGAAACTAGAATAAACCCTTCATCGGTTTTAGTCATTTTAACTCTGATTTTTCTTGGAGGATGTTTAATTCCTCGTTTCCAAATTTGATGGCTCAAATCTTCTTCAATCTTGATTTGTTCATTTTTCATGTGGTGTCTGGCAAATTCTTTAATCATGTTAATTGCTCTTTTTGCACGTTGATTATTCGGTGAAAGCAATACCTTTCCTAAGTTAATTGTATAAACTCGTTCTAGTTCTTGAGACATCTAGCCCACTTCCACATCAGTCTGTCTCCAAGCTCTTCGTTTTGGGTTTTGTCTAACTGTTCTTTTTGTCTTTAAAATTACCCAAGCTGGTACTGATGATGCCTGCTTTTGTTTTTTTATAAGACGTATCTTTCTTGAAGATGACTTGCGTGCTGCCATAAAAATTCAGGCAAGAAAAGCTCTTTTTAAATGAATCTCAAAGTCGTAACTTGTGGACTATTTGTTTTAGGATTCTAGCAGAAGCACCCCAAACAATTTTTCCCTGAAAAGTAAAAGTGTACATTTCTTGAATAGAGTTGTGACTTGGGTCAGGATCATCTGCCAAGGTTTTTAAAAATGGGATTAAAGGAATGTGAAAAATATGTTCTACTTCATAATTAGCTTTTAGTTGTGGAATGTCTTCAATTATTGAAATAAAAGGAGTTATGGTAAAACCAGAATTTAATGTTCTAACATTTTCTAATTGTCCAGTAACTTTTTGTCTTGATAAATTTAGACCAATCTCTTCATCAGTTTCACGAAGTGCGGTATCTAAAAGGTCATGATCATTTTCATTCCATTTACCACCAGGAAAAGCTATCTCTCCTGCATGTATGTTCAAGTGTTTTGGTTTTTCTGTCATTATGACTTTGGGTTCTGTACCATAAATTAGTACCAAAACTGAAGCGTGTTTTGTTTGTACATCATCAGGTACTACAGCAGAAATGTTACTAGATAATGCATTTTTGAGAATTGATGTATCCATATGTAATAAGAAACATCACTTCATTATTGATTTTATCGTTCAAAGGTTTTAATCAAGTATTTTGAAAGAGTCCTAATTGACTTTGAGATATGAAATAAATCCACCAAAGATAAATCTAGATTCAGATTTATCTGAGGTTCAGATTCAAAATTCATTAAAAATAGTCGAACAGAGAGTTTCAGAAATCAGTCATCATTGTGATGGAATTCATTTTACAGATTCTGTTCTTGGAATTCCTAGAATTTCACCTATAGTGTCTGGAAAATTAATTCGAAAATCCAATCAAGAATTAAAAATCACAGTTAGCCTTCGTGTAAGAGACAAGACGATTGAAACAATAGAACAATTAATGAATGAATCATTGTCTATTGGACTAAACGGAGTTTTGATTTTAAAAGGAGATGCTTCACCAAATGAACAGAAAGAATCAGGTTTAGTACCAAGCCAGGTTGTAAAACACTTTAAAGAAATGGGTTTTGATAAAAAAATTGAACTATTCTTATCCCTTCCTAGCAATCCTGATTTTGAAAAAATTCAAAAAAAAATAGATGCAGAACCTACTGGTTTTATAACACAAGTAATTCATTCGGTAGAACAAGTTTCAAAAATTTCTGATGATCTTAAATCAAGGGGATTTAGAATAATTCCTTGCATTTTATTGCCTTCAGTAAAAAATGAAAAATCTGCACAATTTCTTAATTTAGATTGGTCTGGATACAAAGACTCTGTAACTAATTTCATAGAGCAGATTCATAAAATAACTGGAGATGTACTAATAACCTCTCCAAATGATTTCAATTACGCAAAGCAGATCCTTAGTAGTCTTAAATGAAAGATATTCAATAAATTATGGTAATTATAACACAAAATATTCTGCTTCAGGATGATGAACAACAATTGCTGCAGTAGATTGTTCTGGAACAATCTGACCAGATACTGTGAGAGTCATTCCAGACTTTTGTGGTTCAAGTAATTTCCAGACAAGATTGTGTTGCATGACATCTGGACAGCTTGGATATCCCCAACTGTATCTGAGTCCACGATTATCTCCTATGTTTAATTCTGATTTAATTTTACGATTTATCCATTCTGCCATGGCTTCTGCTATCTCCACTGCTAATCCATGAAGGTAATATGCATCAGTATACTTGTCTTGTTTATTCCACTGATCTATGATTTCAGAAACTTTGTTGCCAACAGTCACTGATTGAAATGCTACAATATCGTTTGCTCCAAAATAATCTGAAAGACAAAGATGTTTGTCTTTAGATGATCTTGGAAAATTAAAAATAATTTTTTCCCCGTTTGGGTTATCTACAATTAGTTGACCATCTTTGTTATGACAGTTAAAATAGCCATACACTACTTGTGGCTCAAAAAGATTCTCTTTTTTAACACGGTTTTTCCAATCTTCTAGTAATATTTCATGTTCTTTTTCGTATTTTTCACCGACATTTCCTCTCAGACCCCATGATAACTTGAAAAGGGATTTTTTGTCGATTAAATTCCATACCTCATCCAGTTTAATTTGGTTAGACGTTAGTCGTATAGGACCCAAACTTGGTGCAACAGGAGGAGTAACTGGTTTGATTCCACTATGTGGAAGTTCAGATGCCTCTTGTTTTGGTTGTGATTTTTCTTCCCATTTTTCTAATTTTTCCTTCCATGTTTTGACAAGTTGCTCTTTTTCATCAGTAACTAACTTATCCATTGTTTTTAGGCCTTCAAACATTGTGTTGCAATAAAAAACTCCAGGCTCGTATATTCCATCAGCTTTTGCAATTCGGTTAATGTAATTAGTGTTAATAGCTGCACCGCCACAAAGGACTGGGATATTCATCTTTGTTTTTCTTGCGTGTTCTACAAAAAACTGCATTTGTTTTGATGTTGATACCAACAAAGCAGATAAACCTACTGCGTTTGGTTTTACCTCATCGATTTTATCTAAAAATTTTTGAAGAGGAACTTGTTTTCCTAAATCGTAAACAGAGTAGCCATTATTTTCAAAAATTGTTTTTACTAAATTCTTTCCTATATCGTGAACATCTCCATACACCGTTCCTAAAACTAGCTTTCCTTTGCTTACACCCTCTTCTTTAAGGAGATATTCTTCAAGCTTTGAAACAGCAGCTTTCATACATTCAGCTGATTTTAACACGAAAGGAAGAATTAATTCACCAGCTCCAAACTTGTCACCGACCTCCTTCATTGCGGGAAGTAAGTCCTCATTGAGAGTCTTAATTGCACCTTCATGAGTAGTTTCTTTTGTTGCATCAAGTATTAGTTCACCATTTTTTTCTACCAAGAGATTTGTTTTTGATATTTTTTCTGCAATAGCAGTGATTACATCTCTTTCAATACCATCTTTTAATCTATTGATAATTCTAAAATTGGATTTTTTTCCTGCACTCCATGAAGGATCAATGTCTATCTTTTTTGTTTCTTTACCAGCTTGTGGTGCAGCTTTTTCAAAGTGTGTTATAAGATCCGATAATGCATTCGGGTGTTTATTGAATATCAAATCTTCTGCTAGCTTTTTTTCTGTTTCATTGATTTCGCCATAAGGAATAATTTCTTTAGCATTGATAATAGCACTATCAAGTCCTACATGTACTGCATGATACAAAAATACAGAATTTAGAATTTTTCTTGAATAAGGAGCTAGTCCAAAGCTGATATTGCTTAACCCAAGTACAGTAAAAGAATTTGGAAATTTTTCTTTAACTAGTTTAATTCCTTCCAGAGTATTTTTTCCTGCATTTTGAAATTCAGCTTCTCCTGTTGCTAAAGTAAAGGTTAGAACATCAAAGATAAATTGTTCAGGCTTTAATCCATATTGTTTTCCTGTTTCATATAGTAACTCAGCCGTTTCCAATTTTTGTTCAGGGGTCTTTGCCATTCCCTTTGGACCTATACATAGTGTAATAGCTGGCACTCCATATTTTGCCATGAGTGGTGCTAATTTTTTAAATCTGGAACCATCTCCCTCTAAATTTATTGAATTAATTATTGGTCTTCCTGGAATTTGTTCTAGTGCAGATTCTATCACATTTGGGTCAGTAGAGTCAATTACTAATGGAGCATCAACTTCTAAACTAATTTTTTTTACGAGTTTTAGCATGAAGTCTTTTTCATCTGAGCGTTCTGTCGTTGCAACGCAAACATCAAGACAATGAGCTCCTTCTTCTACCTGGGATCTAGCTAAATCTACTAGCCCGTCAAAGCCATCATTTAGTACAAGTTGTTTTGCCTTTCTGGAACCCTGTGTATTTACTCGTTCACCTATAATCATTGGTGGGGGAATCTGCTTTAGCTCAACTGCTTTTAATGCAGAACTAACTCTTGGAGTACCCATGTTACTTGATAACACGATTTTTCTAAATACTTAACCCTAGTTAGATTAAACTTTTTCGTCAATTACTTTGCGAAGTGCTTCTATGTGTTGAGGATTAGTTCCACAACATCCACCAATTATCCTAACTTTGCCGTAATTAGAAATGAAATCTTTTAATTCGTTTGCCATATCAGATGGACTCATTTTGTATTGTGCTTGTCCTCCAACATTTTCAGGCATTCCGGCATTTGGGACTACTAATAATCTATGTTCATTTTGTTCGTTTAACCATCTCACACTTGGAGTCATTTCAATCGGTCCGGTGGAGCAGTTAATACCAAATACATCAATTCCCATGTCAGACACGGTAGTATATGCAGCTTGAATGTTAGTTCCAAGTAACATCTTACCATATTGATCTAGTGTTATATTTGCAATGATTGGAACTTTCTTTCCAGTCTTTGTTATTGCATTATGACTTGCTTCTATTGCTAGCTTTACTTCTAAGATGTCTTGGCTTGTTTCGATAAGTAGTGCATCTACTCCCCCAAGTATTAGACCCTCAGCTTGCAATTCAAATGCCTCACGTATTTCATTTAGTGGTTTTTGTCCAAGATCAGGATCATTTGAGCTT
>JAUXKJ010000038.1 GCA_030624325.1 Nitrososphaerota archaeon | reverse complement strand
TTGGAAAATATGCAACCCGAATTTTGTTTTCGTCTCTAGGATCTGTATCATAAATGGCAACAGCTACGCTAATTGCAACAATGGCAATGATTCCAGCAAATATTACCGAACGAATTTTCATAAAACACCGTTATAATCATTGGTTAAATAATGTTCTAATTTTAGCTTGAGCTAGTATGAAAAAATTCTTGTTCAGGTGTTGAACTCTCTACTTGGTTTGAACATCAAGGCTTTGATAAAACAAAACAACACAAAAGATAAATGCACAAATAAGGTCAGTGAACTGCTCAATGAAACAAAAAGCTATACTAGCATTTTCAGGAGGATTAGATACCTCAGTGGTAGTAAAATATCTACAAGAAAATCACAACATGGATGTCGTTACAGTCACTGTAGATGTTGGACAAGGGGATAATATTAAAAAAATTACTGCAAAGGCAAAAAAGCTTGGAGTAATAAAACATTACAACATTGATGCAAAAAAAGAATTTGTTACAAAATTTATTTTTCCATCCATAAAGGCAAATGCACTATACCAGAAAAAATATTGTCTTGCAACAGCTCTTGCAAGACCATTAATTGCACAAAAGGTTTTAGAAATTGCAAAAAAGGAAAAGGCTACTGCACTGGCGCATGGCTGTTCAGGAAAAGGAAATGATCAAGTTAGGTTTGATGTTACAATGCGTTCTGGTTCGAATTTACCTATAATTGCCCCTATTAGGGATTTGAATTTAGATAGAACTACTGAACTAAAATTTGCTAAAAAACATGGAATTAAAATCGATACTGTTGCAAAAAAATTCAGTATTGATCAAAATTTATGGGGACGAGCAATAGAAGGAGGATTATTAGAAAATCCTTTCAATGAACCCCCGCATGATGCTTTCATTTGGGTAAAAACTAAGAATTTACCAAACAAACCAAGCTATCTTGAAATTAAGTTTGAAGGTGGCATTCCTGTTTCAGTAGATGGCAAACAAAAAAATCCTGTTGAATTAATTGAGTACATTAACAAAAAAGCTGGTGCCGCAGGAGTAGGAATTGTTGATCATATAGAAGACCGTGTTGTTGGAATAAAATCTCGTGAAGTTTATGAGACTCCTGCTGCAACTTGTTTAATAGAGGCTCATTCTGACTTGGAAAAAATGGTACACACAAAACATGAAACAAAATTCAAATCCTTTGTTGATGACGAATGGGCCTGGTTAGTGTACTCTGGTTTATGGCAAGATCCTCTTAGAAAAGATCTAGAATCATTTATCGATCAGACTCAAAAAAGTGTGTCTGGGACGGTGAAGATCAAAATGTTCAAGGGAAGTTTAAGAGTAGTTGGTAGAAAATCAAAGTATTCTTTGTATAGTCACGACATTGCTACCTATGGAAAAGGTTCTACATTCGATCAAAAATTAGCTCGAGGATTTGTAGAATTATGGGGAATGCAGTCAACAGAAGCTAATAAATTACAAAAAAAGTGGTGATTTGAATCGATGAACTGTCCCGAATGTGATGGAAATATCAATGTCCCTAACGATGCCTCCAATGGAGAAATCGTCTCCTGTCCTGATTGTGGAGCCGACTTTGAAATCTCAAAGAAAGAGGGTTCCAATGTCGAATTAAAACAAGCAGAAACTGTTGGCGAAGATTGGGGAGAGTAATTGTCAAAGATATGTATCATTTTTGATCGACTACGGTCAGAAGAAAAGTTGCTCCAAAAAGAAGCCCTGAATCTGGCTCACGAATCAGTTCTTTTAGATGCAAAGTCCATCCAGTTTAACACAGATAGTAAATTAGACGAGTATGATTTTGGAAATATTATTTTTCAAAGATGTATTAGTTATTTTAGAGGCTTACATTTTACTGCCTGTCTTGAATTCTTTGATTGTCCAGTAATAAACAAGTTTGAAGTTGCAAGAAAGTGTGGAAATAAATTGTTTCTTTCATTGCTCCTAAAAAAACATGGAGTGCCAACTCCAAAAACCTATTTTTCATTCTCAGCTGATGCTGCGAGAGAAAATTTTGACAAAGTCGGATATCCATTAGTGATAAAACCCGTAATTGGAAGTTGGGGACGTGGAGTTATGGCTCTAAAAGATAAAGATGCTGTTGACGCTGTGTTTGAATTAAGAGAATTATCAGATGGTACTCATGACAGAATTTTCTATCTACAAGAATTAGTGAAACGCCCACCAAGAGACTTGAGAGTGATTACAGTTGGAGACAGAGCAATTGCAGGTATGTATCGTAAATCTACAGGAGGTTTCAAAACAAACATTGCACTTGGAGCAGACCCAGAAATCTGTGAAATAACTAATGAATTAGAAGATATTTGTGCAAAGGCATCTCAAGCAGTTGGAGGAGGAATTTTGGGGGTTGATCTTATGGAAGATGAGAAAAAGGGATTATTAGTTCATGAAGTGAATAATACTGTAGAATTCAAAGGTTTAGCTAAAGTTGCAAAAAAGAATATTCCAAAAGAAATGATTGAATTTGCAGTAAGTTCCATTAGGAAATAAATTATACCGTATTACAAAGGGGTATCTATGAAGGTAGGAATTGTAGGTGCATCAGGATATGTTGGTGGCGAGACCTTACGTCTTTTAGTAAATCACCCAGATGTTGAAATCACTATGGTTACATCGCGTCAACATGTAGGAGAGTATTTACACAGAGTTCAGCCAAGTCTCAAAGGATTTACAGAACTTACTTTTTCTGAGCTTAATTACGACAAGATGTCTGACAAGTGTGACCTAGTTTTTACAGCAGTACCTCACGGAACTGCCACTGAAATCGTAAAAGAGATGTACGATAGAGGTATGAAAATAATCGATTTAAGTGCAGATTTCAGACTTCATAATCCTGAAGATTACCCAAAGTGGTATGGTTGGGAACATACTCATCCAGACTATCTTCCCAAATCAGTTTTCGGAGTTCCAGAACTTCACCGAGAAGAAATTAAAAAAGCACAATTGGTATCATGCCCAGGATGCATGGCAGTTACATCAATTTTAGCATTAGCCCCACTGATTAGAAATGATCTAATTGATACTGAACACATAGTTGTTGATGCAAAAATAGGTTCTTCTGGAGCAGGTGCTGGCTCAGGAACAGCCCACGCAATGAGGGCCGGAGTAATTCGACCATACAAGCCAGCAAAACACAGACACACTGGTGAGATTGAACAAGAATTAAGTGAAATTGCAGGAAAAAAAATCCGTATATCAATGAGTCCTCATGCAGTTGATGTAGTTAGAGGAATTTTGTGTACTAACCATACCTTCATGAAAGATGACACTTCAGAAAAAGATCTTTGGAAACTTTATCGTGATACGTATGGAAAAGAAAAATTCATTAGATTGATTCGTGATAAAAAAGGATTATACAAATTCCCAGATCCTAAATTTCTTGTTGGTTCAAACTTTTGTGATATTGGATTTGATATAGACGAGGACAATCACAGATTAATTGCATTATCTGCCTCAGATAATTTAATGAAAGGTGCAGCTGGGTCTGCCATACAAAACATGAATGTTATGTCAGGTTTGGACGAAATGCAAGGTCTTAACTATACTCCTCTTACTCCTGTGTGAAAATGATTACGATAAAGATTGGTGGCAGCGTAGTTGATAATCTACATCCCACTACAATTTCTGATATCAAAAATGTAGTAGAACAAGGAGTGATAATTGTTCATGGTGGAGGAAAAGAAGTTACTAAAGTATCTGAACAACTTGGTAAAGAGCCAAAGTTTGTAACGTCTCCTAGCGGAATCAAAAGCAGATACACTGACAAAGAAACTGCAGAAATTTTTACAATGGTAATGTCGGGTAGCATAAACAAAAAAATTGTCAGAATGTTACAAAAAAATGGTATTAATGCAGTTGGATTTTCAGGAGTTGATGCCAAAACTATTCAAGCAGAACGAAAGAAAAAACTTCTAATTGTTAATGAAAAAGGGCGAAAACAAGCAATTGATGGAGGTTATACAGGTAAAATTTCAAAGGTAAATGCACCTTTCATCCTTTCCCTTCTTGACCAGGGATTGACTCCGGTTATCTCACCAATTGCAATAAGTGAGGAATTTGATTTTCTAAATGTTGATGGAGATAGGGCTGCAGCTTATGTAGCCGCCGCAGTAAAATCAGACAAAGTTCTTTTTGTTACAAACGTGGATGGATTACTAATGGATGACAAACTTGTTCCAAAGTTAAGTTTAGCAGAGGCAAAAGAGATTAGAACAAAAGTAGGCCCAGGTATGGAAAAAAAGATTTTGGCGGCAACAGAAGCTTTAGACATGGGAGTTAAAGAAGTTATAATTGCAAATGGACAAAAAGAAAATCCTATATCATCAGCTATTGCTCATGATAATTGCACGGTAATTCAAAAATGACTGAAGATGAATTTATGGGAAATCTTTACCAAAGATTTCCTGTTACAATAGAAAAAGGATTAGGTTCTCACGTATGGGATACTGATGGTAAAGAGTACATTGACTGTATGGGAGGATATGGTGTTGCACTTGTTGGCCATCGAAATGAACGTGTGGTAAATGCTATCAAGTTACAACTAGAAAAAATAATTACTGTACACAGTTCACTTTACAACAAAACTCGTGAAGAGTTTCTTGAGAATTTGATAAAAATTGCACCAAAAAACTTGTCCCAAGTGCACCTAAACAATAGTGGTGCAGAAGCAGTTGAAGCAGCAATAAAGTTTGCCAGAAAATTTACTGGAAAAAAAGGGATGATTGCAATGAATGGTTCCTATCATGGAAAATCAATGGGTGCATTATCATTAACTTTCAGTCCAAAATATAGGAAAGTCTTTCAACCATTGGTAGAGAAGGTAGTTTTTTCACCTTTTGGCGACATTGAATCACTTCGCTCCAAAATTGACGAAGATACGGGTTTTGTGATTTTGGAGCCTATTCAGGGGGAAAGTGGAATTCATGTTGCACCAGATGGGTTCCTACAAGAAGTAAGGAAAACATGTGATGAAAAAAACATACTTCTGGTATTTGATGAAATTCAGTCAGGTTTTGGTCGTACCGGAAAAATGTGGGCTAGTGAACACTGGAATACAATTCCTGATATAATGTGTCTTGCAAAAGGTATTGCTGGAGGAGTACCTATGGGAGCTACTCTAGTAAGACCTGATATTTTAGCATGTATGAGTAAAGGAGAACACTCATCGACGTTTGGTGGAAATCCATTATCGTGTGCAGCAGGAACTGCTGCAATTA
>JAUXKJ010000076.1 GCA_030624325.1 Nitrososphaerota archaeon | reverse complement strand
GGTCTATCTTCAAGGCCTAGCAATCCCATAGCTTTTGTTGTAACTATTGGGGTTTGTGGATAAAGCATGAAGTGTTGTCTAACATAGGTACTAGTATTCATCATTGGGGAAGAAAATCCAAGACTTTGTTTGGCCATAGCAGATTCGTAGGTATTCCTTGGAGACTGGTTATGTTCTGGATAAGGTATAATGGAGGCACCTGCACCCAGAATTGCTGATGGAAATATTTCTAGATGAGTATGTTTTTTTATATCTTTTTCATCAAAGGAAACATAGCAATTTTCTTCTTCGTTAGCATCAATTAGCTCGATAATTCCCATTCGCAGCAAATCGTTCCATGAGAGGAGTTTTTTTGAAATTTTGTCAACTAGGTCTTGTGATAAGAGAGACTTGTTGTCTTTGATAATTATGAGAGGCCGCAAAACTCTTCCAGCATTACAATTTACATAAATTCTCTTTGTGGCACCTTCGATTTCTGATTGATGAAATGAAATTCCTATATGAGGGTGAATTTTTGCAGATCTACGTAATTCACGTAAAGAATCGATTAGTTTTTGGCCATCTCGAAAATACCCAATTAGTTTTCCATCAACAAATACTCTAGCACCATCTTTTTTCAGTTCGGCTTTGGCATCTGTAAAATGAACCGTTCCCAAATCATATATTTTCTCAACAATTTCTTCGGATGGAACATATACTGAAATTATTGCAGATAGAGCCAAATTCTTAACCAAGCCACAGTTTGAACCTTCAGGTGTCTCACTTGGACAAATTCTTCCAAAGTGAGTTGCATGCAAATCTCTAGCTTCAAAGTTTGGTTGGGTTCTACTTAGTGGAGATTGAACTCTTCTAAGATGACTAATTGTAGAAAGATAATTTGTTCTATCAAGTAATTGTGTAACACCTACACGTCCTCTTCCCCAGTTTCCAGTTGCAATTGCATTGTTAAGCTTATCAGTTACAATACCAGGTCTGATAGCTGCAGCTACTGCGTTAATTCCACGTTTTTGTCCTGATCTTTCAAGTTGATATTTCATATCTCTGACTAGATTTCTAAACGCAGTTCTAAACAAATCTGCAAGCATTTGTCCTGCAAATTTTATGACTTTGTTTCCATAATGATCCTTATCATCAGGAGAAATCCAATCAAGTTTTAATTCAAGAAGTTTGCATGCAGCTTCACCCAAAAATTGTGCTTTTTCTTTTCTATTTTCTGGATGTTTTCCCAAATGAGGTAAGAGTCCCCAATCAAGTAAAGTTTCAGCTCTTTTGATTTGGAATTCTTCTAACATTCCAGGCGCAATTCTTTTACTAATGTATACAATGGCGTCTTTTGAAGTTGGAACATCACCTGCTTTTTCAAAAGAACCTTCAAGCTCATCTTGTATATCTTCAACAAGAGAAACGGCAGCTGCTATTTCTTTATCTGACTCTAAACCTAGTGCTCGCATCAAAGTTACTACTGGAATATCAACAGGAGATCCGGGAATTCTTGATACTATTAGACCGTCACTTTTCATCATCAATTCTAATTTTGCTCGATACCCAACAATTGATGAATATACTTTTGCTTTGTACACAATGTTTCCACCAACCTTGTCCTTGTCAACAATAATCTTGTTATAAGAAAGGTCTTCTAGACCAACAATAACTCGTTCAGAACCATTAATTATAAAATAGCCACCTGGATCATTTGGATCTTCTCCATGTTCAACGAGTTTTTGAGTTGAAAAGTTATGCAATATACATGCATTTGATCTTACCATTACTGGAATGTCACCAATATGCACAAAACGTGATTCTAAAATTTTTCCGTCTTCAACAACACTTGCTTCCATCATCACAGGTGCAGAGTATGACACATTTCGTAAACGAGCTTCTGCTGGGGAAATGTGTGTAATAGAACCATCAAGTTCCATCATTCGAGGTTGTTGAAGTTTTATTTTACCAAGTTGAATTTTGTAAGGATACTCTGCGTTTTCAATTTCAATTTGACTTACTTCATTGATAATACTTTGTAGACCACGCTCCAAAAATTCATCAAAGGAATTCAAATGTTGTCTAGCTATTCCTTCACGTTTTAGAATATCTTGAATAATTGGCCAGCGTTTTATTGATTGGTTAGACATTATACTTCAACCACATACCTGTGATACGTACTCTCCCCAGCTGTTGCACTTTTTCTTGTAATCTTGATCATGTCACCTGGTTTTACGCCAAGTCCCATAATTGCAGGGTCGTTTACGAAAATCAATGGTAATTCAGTGGGTTTACAATTGAATTTTTGTAAAACCTCTTCTGCTTCTTTTTTTGTCATAATTTCATGTTTTGGGACATAAACATGATCAGGTACAAGAATTGGATTTCGTTTAGAAGCCAAGCAAAGAACCTCCTTGAGCAACATTTACTGTAAGGACTAATAGATCACACAAACTGTCAAAAAAGCACCGAGAGGTTAATATATATCTAATTTTAGGAGCAGCTCATTAGGCTGCTTTAGTCAAGAAAATTTTCCGTAAAGTTAAATAGGATTAATTAGCCCGATTTTCTTGATGATTACTCATCTTAAGGTATTTGCTTTGTTTGCAATTATGATAGCAGGCATAAGTGGATCACCAGTCTTTGGACAGATCATAGAACCGATCGCTGTTACAACAGACAAAGACATGTACGCAAATGGAGAAACAATAATTGTTTCAGGTGAGGTTAAAGACTTACTGTCAGGTTATCAAATATCCTTACAAGTCTTTGAACCAAGATTTGGAAACCGAGTTTCACTTGAACAAATTGGTGTCGGACCTGACAAAAAATTCAGTGTAGAAATTACTGCAGGTGGACCTCTTTGGAGAGCTGACGGAACATATAGAATCGAAGTTTTGTATGGTACAGAATCAAGAACTGCCGAAACAACCTTTGAATTTAGTGGTTCAGGAGTTCCATTACCCAAACCAACAGGACCTACAATTGAAGTAGGAAACACTGGAGCTATGATAGGATACAAGATTACGGGTGGAAGTGTGCTTTCCATAAGCGAAGACTTTGAGGCACATTCACTGATTGTAAGAATATCTACTACCAGTGATGGTGAACTTACAATTACTTTACCAAGAAACGTAATTGATTCAAAAAGTGGCAGTGCTGACGATGATTTCTTCGTTCTCATAGATGGTGAAGAAGTCGAATTTACCGAAAGCAAAACATCTAGCGATCGAACTCTGACAATCCCATTTCCAGATGGAGCTGAGGAAATAGAGATCATTGGTACTTTTGTAATACCAGAATTTGGAACAATTGCTGCCTTGATTCTTGCAGTAGCGATCGTATCAATTATTGCAATTTCCGCAAAAACAAGATTGACCGTATTACCAAAATACT
>JAUXKJ010000075.1 GCA_030624325.1 Nitrososphaerota archaeon | reverse complement strand
CCTGGAGCAAAGGTTGGTAGCATAGCAGCGAGAAAGACTGGTCGTGCACGAATCAAAGAAAGAGATTAGCCAATTTTCTAAAGCCTAAAATTGATTAATGGCTAGTAAATTCAACTTCTTGAATGGGAAATCAATGTGTTCGCATTTTTGTTAAGGGAAAAGTTCAGGGAGTTTTTTTCAGACAAGCCCTAAAAGTTATGGCCAAAAAGAAAAATGTTTCTGGATGGGTAAAAAATCTCAAAGATGGGCGAGTTGAGGCACTTTTTGAAGGAGAAGATCTTGATGTCAGTTCCATTGTTGAGTGGTGTCATGCTGGCTCTGCAAATGCAAGAGTAGAAGATATAAAAATTAAAAATGAAAAGTTTACAGGAGAATTTTCAAAGTTTGAAGTTTTGTATTAATGAATTGATTTAAACGCATCAAGAACAAGATTTTTTATTTTATCAATATTATCATTAGACCTTAAATGAATTTTCTTAATTGGTTCTTTACGATTTTTTTGGATTTTTAATAAAATTGAATCATTCTCAGGTTCCATATCTAAAAACCATCTAAAGGTAATTGATTTACAAAATACTATTCTGTGCATTCGAACATCTTCTATCACATTATCTCCTAAAGAAAAACAAAAATCTCGAATTAAATCAAAAATAGAAGTTATCTGAGGTGAAAGTTGTTTTTTAAAATCTTCATAATCTCGTTTGTTTCCAAATGAAACAATACCGTCCATAAAAGAAAATTTTTTTTTTAAAGTATATAGTAGTAGCTCTGCTGGTTCCAGTCTAGACGGGTAGCCCCGTTTCAAGGCATACAAGATCCGCCACGTTGACGAGGAAGCGTGAATGTTCCACCTTAGGATTGCTCCCTCCCGGACCTCATCCCTTTCGATGGTTCGGTCATGGGAATTATCCCTTCGGATAATCCTAGTCCTGCATCCACCCGCCTCGGCGTGATTTCATTTCCGCACACCAAGTGGGAACTATCTATCTAGAGATTTACCCAGCAGTTACTGGTCTCTGCTTATAGCCGGTTTCAGAATAGGGCACGGCTAGCACCCTGACCTTACCTACTACCAATCTTTTTACAATGAAATGTTATATTTGCATTAGGTTTTGAGGTCTTTTAGACTTAAAACTAAACTACACACTGAACAAATTTCACCAGAACATTGATGGCCGCAGTTGGGACATTCTCTTTTTTTCTTATAGTTTGATTTTTTTACTATCTGAGATAGTCTTAGAGTGGATTTATACAAATTATTTTTAATTCCTGAATGATGATTTTCTAAAGTATTAAAAAATTCCCTAATTTCTGTTCTTATTCCCTCATTCATGTGAGGACAGGCTTCAGATTGGAATGGAAGTTCATTTGTAAAAGCATAAAAAACAATCTCAGATTCATAAATCTCGCAAAAAGGCTTTATTCTTCGAATCTGGTTGGATGAAGTATCAGGGTCCATCCATCCGATTTTATTCGTGTCTCCAGATAGCATATTTATAAAAAAACTTTGGAGTATATCATCAAGATTGTGTGCTGTTGCTATTACTTTGGAACCAATATCTTCTGCGGCATAATCAATGGCTCGACGTCGAAGTGTACCACAAATTGAACAAGAAGAAGTTTTTTCATTTTCCCTTAAATGAAGTGCCTCATCTAAAGTTAGATCAAACAAGTCTTTGAAGGAATATACTTTTAGTTCCACGCTTAATTTTGTACAGAATTTAGTTACAATATCTAATGCTTCATTTCTATACCCAGGAATCCCTTCATCTATTGTTATGACCTTAATTTGAAAATTATGAGTTTTCGACATTTTTTCTAATATATGTAATAATGCTAGAGAATCTTTTCCACCTGAAACGGCAACACAAACTTGCTCATTATTTTTTATCATGTTATACTTGGAAATGGTTTTTGCAGTTTTTCTAACAATTGAATTTGAAAAACATGTAGAGCAGAAGTTTTCTCCTGAATATTTACGGGAGTAAACAGCTGTTTCTTGACATTTATCACAATTCATACTTGGTTTTTTCACTTCCGTGATATAGGCATAACTCTCTTAACATAAAATTTTAGATTGTAAACCATCCAGATTTCATATAGGATAGTGCAATGTTAAGCCCAAACACCATAAAAGTAAATGCGTAAATGCTCCACATAATTCCATTTACTCTTTTTTCGGAAATTTTATCGACTATAATGCTATGAATAAATTTTCCCCCATCAAGAATTGGGAGAGGAAGCATGTTAATGATACCAATAAAAAAGGAAATCATCCATAACCAAAGTAAGAAAAAAGAAAGTTGTGGATTATTCCACTCTATGAAATTTAAAACTGGTTTGTAAGAAAAAGCATTATCTCTCATTATTCCGATTAAACCTCTTTCAAGGTCATCAGGAGAAGGTGTAATTACAACAGGTAATTGTAATTCTTGTTCTCCTCTAAGTACTGTTACAGTAACAGTTTCACCTGGCGTAAGTTCCACTTTACGAAAATCTAACGGTGTCACTACAGGAACTCCATTAATTGCTGTGATGATATCATTTGGTTGCATACCAGCTTGTTCAGCACCTGATCCTTCAATAATTGACAAAACCAAAACTCCGTCAGGTGAATCATAAAAATAACTAAGAATTGGTTCTGGTAATATTATGGCAAAGAGAGGATTGGTAAGAAGAATTAAACCTAAAGCGAAGGCAAAAATTACGTTTGAAGTTGCTCCAGCTCCAATAACTCTTAACTTTGAAATCTTTTTTGCATTATTGAATTCATCTTCATCAGGTTCAACGAACCCAGCAAATAAAGCAATGAAAATTGCAAATCCACCAGTCTTTATTTTAATTTTTTCTAATGTTGCAACAATTCCGTGCGCTCCCTCATGGATTATTAAAACAATTGGAATTGATAATAAAAAGTATGTAATCGAAGTTGAAGAAGTTAATGTAACCCCTGGTATCAGGACAGTTAATTCTGCAAATTCTGTGGGTTCTACAAAATATGTAGATATGTTGTTTATCAAAAACCAAAATGCAAATCCCATCATTAAAAAACCTGCAACAACACTAACATCTGCAAATATCCGAATTCCACGTCGAGTTCTATTTAGCACTTTTGTAAGAACTGATTGTACTCCATAATTTTTGTAAGTAATACTATATGCCTTAATTTCAAAACCTCGGTTTTGTAATTTTAAACCCTTAGCTACCAATAGTATTACAACCCATGCCATTAAAACATAGATTATCGCGTTTTCTGTAATAAAATCAAATTCCAAATTAATTGTTACTTTTTTTAATCACGTACATTTATCATTTACTGTGAAACCTGTGATAATTGTGTCAACCTACCCAGACAAGAAATCCATTAAAAAAATTGCTAACCAAGTGG
>JAUXKJ010000065.1 GCA_030624325.1 Nitrososphaerota archaeon | reverse complement strand
GATGCCGCATCCAGAAAGGGCCGCAGAGCGAGAAATAAATCCAATTGATAACAAACCCTCTTCATTAATTTTTGAATCTCTTCAAAAAACTCTTAGTGTTGCTCAATGAGTCTGGCAAACCAAGAATCACTATATCTTGAAAAAAAAATTGGAAGAAAACCAACAAAAACTGAATTTCAGATAGTAGCTGCTGAATGGTCAGAACATTGTTCATACAAGTCTTCTAAAAAACATCTTAAAATTTTACCAATGTCTGGACCTAGAGTAATTTCAGAAAAAGGATATGATTCAGGAGTCTTAGATGTTGGTGATAATTATGTAGTAACCGTTCACATTGAAAGCCATAACCACCCTTCTGCAGTAGAGCCATTTGGTGGAGCTGCTACTGGTGTTGGAGGAGTAATTAGAGACATTTTATCAGCTGGAACCAGGCCCATTGCCATACTTGATGGTCTTCGCTTTGGAGATATTACAAAAGATCCTCATGCACGATGGCTTTTCAAAAATGCAGTTGCTGGAATTGCAGAATATGGAAACTGCCTTGGGATTCCAACTATTGGTGGTGAAATTGAATTTGATAATTGCTATACAAATTACGCTTTAGTTGATGTTGCCGCAATAGGTTTTGGAAAAAAAGAACGTTTGATAAAAAATTCTGCAAAAAAAGGCGATATTGTAGTTTTAGTTGGAGGGCCTACAGGTCGTGATGGAATAGGTGGTTCACAATTTGCATCAGACTCACTAGAATCTGAAAATAGGTCGGCTGTGCAAATTCCTGATCCTTTTATTGAAAAACTAATCATTGAGGCAATTCTTGAGGCTCGTAATCAAAAATGCATCAAAGCTATGAAGGATTTGGGTGGTGGAGGTTTGTCTTGCGCAATATCTGAAACTGGTGATGCTTTATCTGTTGGAATTGAAATGGATGTAAATTCTATTCATACTCGAGAATCTGATATGAATCCAGATGAAATTATGGTATCAGAATCTCAGGAGAGAATGCTGATAATTACATCAAAAACAAAATTAAAAAAACTCAAAGACATTTGCAAAAAATTTCACATATCGTGTTCTGTGATTGGAAAAGTTAAAGACGATAAATTAATGCATGTAAAGAAAGGAAAAAACACATTAGCTTCTCTCCCGACAAGTTTGGTGGCAAACGCACCATTACTAGACAGACCCTCCTCTAAACCAAACTATATTAAAAAATTACAAACTAAAGTTACTCTAAAACCAAAATCAAATCTTTCTTCTAGTTTAATGAAAATGCTAGAAAATCCAAACATTGCAAGCAAAATTTGGGCATATAGTCAGTATGATCATGAAGTTGGAATACGAACTGTCATCAAACCCGGATTTGATGCATCCGTTTTAAGATTAGATAATGGAAAATTTTTGGCTGCAAAAATAGACGGCAACCCAAAACACTGTTACTTGGATCCAAGAGAAGGAGCTATTGGATGTTTTGAAGAAGCATGTAGAAATGTTGTTTGTACTGGTGCTGAACCAATTGGAATGGTAGATCATCTTCAATTTGGAAATCCAGAAGACCCAGAAATATTTTGGACCTTTTTAGAGTCATTAAAAGGGTTAACAGATTTTGCAAATAATTTTAAAATTCCATGCGTTGGTGGAAAGGTAAGTTTCTATAATGAAACTCCAAGCGGGCCTATCAAACCTACTCCACTAATAGGAGTTTTAGGCCTAAGTGATAAAGCACCACCGCATAATTTGCAAATTTCATCAAATGATGTAATCTTCATGATTGGAAAAACAGATGACGAAATGGGTGGCTCTGAATATTATGAATTTATTTATGGTTTTACAGGAGGACGATGCCCTCGAGTTGATTTTAAAGAATCAAAGGCAAATATGAGGGCCGTGCTTAGTATAATTAGAAAAAATCTGATTAAAAATGCTCATGATTGCTCAAAAGGTGGTTTGGTAGTGGCCATTTCGGAGCTTTGTATGACTAATAATATTGGTTGTAAAGTTTCTCTTGATAAAATTCCAGGAAATAGTTTGCCAGCAGACATAGCATTGTTTTCTGAGACACATTCACGTTATCTTTTAGTTATTGATAAAAAAAACATTGACAAGATTTCAAAATTATTGAAAGATGCAAAGACACACTTTAGTTTGATCGGTACTTTCAAAGGAGATCAAATCATAATAGAAAAAAACTCTAAAGCGATCATAAACCTAAGCGTTGATAAAGCCAAAAACACATGGTTAAAGTCGTTAGGGGAGTTGGTTCTTCATGGTTAAGGAAAACTGTGGTGTAGTAGGAATTTTCAGCCTTGATGGCACTAATGTAATTCCTATGATCATCGATTCATTACGAGCTTTACAACATCGAGGACAAGAAGCCTGGGGTTTGGCAATTCCTAAAAAACCCCCATTAAAAAAAATTGGGTTAGTCTCTGCTTCCTCTTCTGAATTTAAAAAAATAGTAGAAGAGTATTCTTCTCCTTCTGCAATTGGGCATGTTAGGTATTCTACTATTGGAAAAAGCAATCTAGAAAATGCACAACCTCTCAAAGTCAAAGATCTCTGTGTGGCTCACAATGGAACTATTTCAAATGTGGAAGAGCTTTCAAATTTAGTTGGTGGTTGTTCATTTACTCCACAAAATACTAGCGATACCTTAGTTGCTGCTCAAAGATTGGTTTCTTTAATTTCAGAAAATGGGAAACTAGGACATGCACTTTCAATTTTGAAAAACGAAATGATTGGCTCTTACTGCTTTACATTTTTGTCTGATGATAATTCTGTATATGCAGCTCGTGATCCAAAAGGATTTAGACCACTGGTTTTAGGACAAAAACTAGATAATAATACCTATGTTGTTGCATCAGAGTCATCTGCTTTATCCGCTATTGGTGCAAAACTAATTCGTGATGTTACTCCCGGCGAGCTGATAAAATTTAGCGACAACGGAATGGAGTCAGAAATGTTTTCTGATGATAAAGAAAGAGCACATTGTTCTTTTGAATTTACTTATTTTGCTCATCCTACAAGTAAAATGGAAGGCTCCAACATTTATGTTGCGAGAAAAAAGATTGGACAATTTCTTGCAAGAAAATATCCAATAAAAGATGCTGATCTTGTTATTCCGGTACCTGATTCTGCAAGACCTGCGGCTTTGGGCTATGCCCAAGAAATAGGACTTCCATTTGATGAAGGTTTGCTAAAGGATCGTTACAGCAAGAAAGGTCCACTTCGAAGCTTCATTGAACCGCATCAAAGCGACCGGATAGAAATTAATCGATGGATAATTCCAATCGCTGAAATAATTACTGGGAAACATGTCATTGTGATTGATGATAGTCTTGTTCGAGGTACAAGCTCAAAAGCTATTATCAAAGCATTAAGGAGAGCAGGAGCTCGTAAAATTAGCATGTTAATTACATATCCTCCAATTAGATATCCTTGTTATGCTGGAATTGATTTTCCATCGCAAAAAGAGTTAGCAACATATGATGATGGAAAAGACCTTTCAATAAAAGAGATTACAGAAAAGGTAAGAAATGATATTGGAGCAGATTTTCTTGGCTACAATGATTCAGAAAATCTTGCAAATGCTGTAGGTATCCCACACGATTCAATGTGCTTTACATGTTTTACAGGAAATTATTCTTCGCTTGGAATAAAACCCGTTTTTAAAACAAGAATCCAAATCAAAGGAGAATAAAATTGGGAACTGCATATGTTCTATATTGGATTTGAAGGTGTTTTTCTTAAAAGTTAGAAAAGAGTT
>JAUXKJ010000084.1 GCA_030624325.1 Nitrososphaerota archaeon | reverse complement strand
TATAACTGGATTGCTTTATCTAATAAGTCTTCGACAAGAGATGTTTTTCGTTTCTTTTGTGTTTCCTTTATAAGGCTTTTTCTACTCTTTTCTGTGTCATTTACTTTTTCTACAACAGTTGTTGGACTAGTGGTGTCTTTGTCTACAATAGTAGATTTAGAATAGAGGATTTTTTTGTTATTTTTTTTGTCAAAATAGGTTTTAGCTTTGTAGTATTTACCTCCAGGACTCCATCTTTTTTTTCATACAAACCGGATTCTAACGCAATTTTATTTATATCTAAAATTTTGAAATTCATGGTTTCTGCTAACTTTTTTGCAATTGTATGTTTTCCAACACCAGGATTTCCAGTAATAACTACTGACATACTATGAGTTCAAAATGAAACAAAATTAAACGATTCCTGCAATACTAATATTACAAATTAGGTTTGATTTTGCATGCAAATAGGCCTTTTAGGCAAAACAAACGTGGGAAAATCAACCTTTTTTTCTGCAGCAACCGAATCTCCAGCTCAAATTGGCAATTTTCCCTTTACTACTATTGAACCAAATGTAGGTATTGCTTATGTCAAATCGGATTGTGCTTGCAAACATTTTGGCATTTCGCATGAAAATCAACTTTGCATAAATGGAACTCGATTTATTCCAGTAAAACTAATTGATGTTGCTGGACTTGTTCCAGGTGCACATGAAGGAAAAGGACTGGGAAATAAGTTCTTAGACGACGCAAGGCAAGCTGAAGCATTAATTCATGTTGTAGATATTGCTGGTTCAACAGATATTCAGGGACAACCAGTCCCAATTGGAACTCATGACCCCAAAGAAGATGTAGAATTTGTTGAAGAAGAATTTGACCAATGGTTCAAACAAATACTATTACGAGAATGGGAAAAATTAACTAAAGAGATTGAACAAAAAAGGACAAAACTTGTTGAAGGTATTGCAAGACGTTTTAGTGGATTGGCAATTAAGGAGTATGATGTACATGAAGTCCTTCAAAAATTTAATTTAATATCAAAAAATCCAAATGATTGGAATGATTCTGATATTACTACTTTTGTAAAAGAGTTAAGGAGAAAAACAAAACCAATACTAATTGCTGCAAATAAAGCAGATCTTTGTAAAGATTTGAAGATTGTAAACGATATACAAAAGGATACCAAAACTGTAATTTGTAGTGCAGAGACAGAACTAATTCTAAAAAAGGCTGCAAAAGCCGGTCTCGTAAATTATGTTGTTGGTAATGAAAATTTTACTTTAAATGATAACGTTGAGGTATCTCCTCAACAACAAAAAGCTCTAGATTTGGTAAAGACAGTCCTTTCCAAAATCAAATCAACTGGAGTTCAATCAGTTTTAGATTCAGCAATTTTTGATCTTCTAAAACTAATAGTTGTGTTTCCTGTGGAAGATGAATCAAAGCTATGTAATAAGGACGGTGAAGTTCTTCCTGATGCTAAATTGTTACCATTAAATTCAACAGCAAAGGATTTGGCTTTAACTATACATGCAGATATTGCTAAAGGATTCTTACATGCTATCAATGTAAAAACAAAACAAAGAATAGGAGCAGACCATCAATTAAAACACGGCGATGTTATCAAAATAGTCTCCAGTCTGAGTCGTGGATAATATGCTATGTTTAGGAATTGAAAGCACAGCACATACTTTTTCATGTGCAGTTTTAGAAAAAAAAGGAAACAAAGGAAAGATTTGTTCAGATATTAGAAGAATTTATCGACCTCCAGACGGAGAAGGAATACATCCAAGAGAAGCTTCACGACATCATGTAGAAAATAGTTCAGATGTTTTAATGGAATCATTAAACAAAGCTAATGTACAAATCCGTGATCTGGATATGATTGCATATGCAGCAGGTCCTGGTCTTGGTCCTTGTTTAAGAGTTGGCGCAGTAGTTGCACGTTCTTTATCATCTTATTATAAAATTCCAATTTATCCAGTAAATCATGCATTAGGACACATCGAGTTGGGAAAACTTCTAACCGGTGCTAAAAATCCTCTTGTACTTCTTGTCTCTGGTGGACATACTATGTTACTTGCATTAATGATGGGAAGATGGAGAGTATTTGGAGAAACATTAGACATTACATTGGGGCAACTCTTAGATCAATTTGGAAGATATCTAGGATTTGCTTCACCTTGTGGAAAACAAATTGAATCATTAGCGAAAAAAACCTCAAACTACATTCCATTACCTTATGTTGTAAAGGGAAACGATGTTTCATTTTCAGGATTACTATCTGCTACTAAATCAATTGTTGACAAGGGAAAAAATGATGCATGCTTTTCACTTCAAGAAACTGCCTTTGCAATGATTTGTGAAGCCACAGAAAGAGCCTTGGCTTTTACAAGGAAAAAAGAATTGTTGATAGTCGGCGGAGTGGCAGCAAATAAGAGATTATCACAAATGTTGAAAAGTGTATGTAAAAGACAAAATTGTAAATTTAATGTAATGCCTCAAAATTTTGCTGGTGATTGTGGTTCACAAATTGCTTGGACTGGTCTCATTGAATCAAAAACAAAAGGAGGCTCTACAATTGAAGATACTTTTGTAAGACAATCCTGGCGTTTAGATAATGTTGATGTTAATTACTGATTCTTGTATTCTTCTAGAGTATCCTGTAATGTTTCTAACCATCTTCCATTACTGAAAACTCCAAATTTGAAATCTTTTTCACCATCTTTGGTTTTACCTCTAAAACACACTTTTTTCATAAACAAACCTTCCTTCCACACCTTTACCACATCATTGAGGGATACATCTATCACTGTATCATCAAACTTTTTTGAAAAATCCAAGATTCTTCCTCTAGTTTTATCAAAAGCTATTCTTTTGTTGGTTACTGTAAGTATTCCTGGACCAAAAGTATCTTCACTACAATCCTCCTGTCTAATTTTTTTCTCCGAATCAGCCATATTGGAATTTAATGTGTATCCTTTGGTTATAATTTTAGTGAAATCTTATTCAAAGCGTGCCTAACGTTTTATTGCAGATTGAATCTTTTCTATGACCTATTTCTGATGTTTGTATAGTTTTGTGAACTTTGCTCCAAGGTTCATTGCAATAATAAAAATCGCAAATGCTATTGCTTCTGAAATTATAGTTGCAGTGTTTGCGTCATACCCAATTTGTAATAGATAGAAACCAGAAAGCCATCTACT
>JAUXKJ010000020.1 GCA_030624325.1 Nitrososphaerota archaeon | reverse complement strand
TTTGATTCTCCCATCTTCCATTCCCAACAACCAATTGCAGCATCTACTTTGTTTTCTATTGGAGTAAGACCAAGTTTGCCGTATCCATAATATGCAATTGGTCTAATGTAACACTCTTTTAGTGTACTTGCCTTTACAGTCTTAATTATTGCATCTGTAATCTGTTTTTTTGTATATGGAATTTTCATATCATACATCTTTGCAGAGTTGAATAATCTATCAACGTGTTCTGGTAATCGAAATATTGCAGACCCTTTTGGAGTTTTGTAACATCTAATTCCTTCAAAAACTGCAGTAGAGTAATGCAACGCATGGGTAAATACATGAACTTTAGCATCCTTGAATGGAACTAATTTTCCATTCATCCAAATTTTACCTACTTCTCTCATCAGAAAATCAACCTAACCTAGTAATTTAAAGAATTGTGAGCTATGTAATTTAATCTTCATCCTCTTCTTCGTCAGACCCTTTTTCAACTGTTTTTTTGGTTGGTCGGACTGGAATGTAGATTTTTTTCACGTCCATCGGTAAATTTCGGTTCTAATAATAACGCGTTTGCACGTTTAGAATAAACACATTCAATAACATTTCAATTCACTTTTGAAAATCTGACCATACTCTAAATACAGTTATCATTGAATCATTCACATGGAAGAGTGGATAATTCCTGGTGTAGCAATTGCACTATTAATTTTTGGTTTGATTGGTCAAGGTTTTGAGATGCGCAAGATTCGCAAATCAATTTACAAAGATGAAAACCTTGGTTCACCCAAAATTTTCACAGATAAACGAAATTTCAAATGGTATGTCATAATTGCAGCAGGTATGATATTGTGGTACCTGACAGGTGGGTATCCAAAATAGTCTATATAGATCAGCTCTAAATACTAGGACTACTAATAATGAACAGAGCGTGTTTTGGGTAACGCCGGGCTGATTCTAGAAGATGGCCCAAGAATAAACCCACTTTTGGCACTACTGGTGAAAACCTGTAGCGCCAAACGTAATGTTTTTTTTTAGAGGAATTTTATTTTTGATTTTTCTTCATGTACTGCACGAATTGCTTTTTCAATATTGTCCCCTGAATCTTCAATTACAATAATAATTCGTGAAGTTTCTTCTTGTGCATCCATGTTCAGTATGTTCAGTCCTGCTTCACCAATCTTTGAGCTTGATTTAGAAGCAATTTGCTGGACACGCCACATTTCATCTCCAATCAGAGTTATTACTCCTCTATTGTAAGTGATTGTTGCAAGAGAATCAAATCCTAGAATATACTTTTCATTTCTTTTCACATAGTCCCCATCTAGGAACAAAATTCTATTGAATTCAATTCCATCTTTGATAAAGGGGGACAAAATTACAAATTCACTATACCTCTTTACATTTCTCAGAGATTCTAACAATCTACCAACGAATTCTGATTCAATTCTCAATATTGCACAATTTTTCTTTCCTGTTACGATTTTGAGAGGATGACCATTAACATTTTTTGGATTTCGCTCTATAGTAGTAATTTTTTGAGGATTCTTCATATCAGTAATAATTATCGGACTATCAACACCATATTCTAAAATTTCTTTTATCGCAATTGGATCAAGAATCTTCATTCCAAACATTCCTGCTAATCTTGCCTCATTGTAGGAGAGCTGTTTTATCTCACTAAGATCCTCTGAGACTACTTTGGGATCAGCTGATAATACGCAGCTATCTTTTTCAAAATCAATCGTGGTCTCATATTTTTTATGAAACAATATTGCAAGATCTGCTGCTGTTCTGTCAGAGCCCCCTCTTTCATAGGTAGTAATTACTCCATCAGTAGTTTTTCCAATAAAACCTCCAATGGTTATCACATCATTTTCTTTTAGAATTTCTTCTAAAGGACCTAGTCTTTGTGATGATTCAGAGACAAGAAAATTTGTAGATTCTATGTTATTATCAGTAATTATTGGCCATGTCTCAAATTCCACTGCTTCTGATTTTATCCCCTGACTTTTCAAAATGTCATTCATTACATGTGACATCAAGATTTCTCCAGAATATGCAAGGGCTCTAGAGCGTACCTCGTCGGTAAATTCACCTTTTTTCTTTGCTTCATCTAATGCAGATTTGGATTTTTCCAAAAATGACTCGATTGTTAATTTACAATCTCCACGATATTCTGAGCTTACCAACTCTAGAATTTTTTCATAAGCACTTTTGATTTCAGCAAGATTTGGTTCCTCACCTTTTTCAGCTTTATTTCCAATTTCTAGTACTAAATCTGTCAACGATTTTGTTTTTCCATCTTGTAAAGTAAGTGGAGCTGAAAATACTGCAAGAATCTTTGCATCTTTTTTTAATGCATTGATTCTTTGAATTATTATTGGAATACTAATTCCATCCGCACCTAATGCACTGCCACCAAATTTTGCTACTACTAACTTGTTCAATATCTGTAACAAAAATTACATTCCTTCTATTAAGCATTGGATCGATTCTGAAAGTTTCTCAAAGTTTAAATGGATTTTTACAAGGTAGTTTGCTGGGCTCATAGTCCAGGTCGGTTATGACGTCGCCCTTACACGGCGAAGATCCAGGGTTCAAATCCCTGTGGGCCCATTTACAGTAATTCAATAACGTATACTTGGATTAAATACGTTAAAGCTATAGAGATGTTATGTCAGTGCAGGTTGCAGCTAAAAAATCAATAGTATTGATTTCTTTTGTTTTATTTTCATTCATTTTTGTTGGAATAATTTTTTCATTAACTAGTGATATTGCAGTAGGTCTAAACCAAGATATTTCATATCCCTCTTGGCTCATTATCGCCTACGTTGCAGGTTTATCTATGATAGTTTTGCCTTGTACTCTCCCACTAGTCTTCATAATTGTTCCATTGAGTATGGGTAAAGGTTACAAAAAAGGACTTTTGATGGCACTATTATTTGGAGTGGGTCTCACAATTACCATAACAGCTTATGGCTTGGGAGTTTCTGCTCTTGGAAAAAATGCATCATTAGACCAAGTTTCCATTTTTATGTTCTTAATTGCTGGAATTGCTGCATTTCTTTTTGGTTTATCACAACTCAAACTTCTCAATCTTAAATTACCAGCCTATTCTGGAACGCCTAAATTTATTCAAAATCGTCAAGACTATTCAAAATCATTTTTGATGGGAATTCTATTGGGTAACGCAGGTGTTGGTTGTCCAAATCCATTATTTTACTGGCTTTTAATCTACATAGCAGGAACAGGAAGTTTAGAAATTGGTACTTCACTTGGTGTTGTTCATGGAGTTGGAAGAGCAATCCCTTTGATACTCTTATCCATTCTTGCCATACTTGGAGTTAATGCTACAAAAAGTATTGCCACAAATAGAATAAAAATTGAAAAAATTACCGGTTGGATGTTAATTGTAATTGGTGCATTTTTAATTATTCAAGGACTTCCTGGTGGACATGAATGGTACGAAGGAACAATAGTGCATATAGGATGGAATAACATTGTGTCAAATACGCTAATTCCTCCAGAGTTTCATGTGGGTGAACATCTTCATGAAGATGTGTTTGGAGTTGAAATTTCTTCAGAATACATTCCTGTAGTTCTTTTTGGTATGATAGGTGTGCCAATTATATGGTATCTTGCACGTCGGAATAAGGAAGTGATTGCATGAAGGATCCAGTTTGTGGAATGGAAATTGGAGAAAAAGGAGAACCGATAATTCATAATGGAAAAGAATATCGATTTTGCTGTGCAAGTTGTAGATGGGCATTTGAAAAAAATCCAGAACAGTTCATAGAGAAATAATGAAAATCGAGGTTCTTACTACTCCTGACTGTTCTAACTGCAGTGTACTAGAAACAATGTTAACTGAAATGGGTTTATCATACCAAGTAATTGATGTAACTGAAAAACCTGAATATCTTCAAAAATATCCAATATTCACAGCCCCCGGACTCGTTATTGATGGAAAATTAGAGTTTACTGGAATACCAAATCGAAAAAAACTCTCAGAGAAACTAAAAAATTCTAGAACCCTCTAAGGCCTTCTGGTCTACATACTTCGGGATGCTCCTTCATCCAAGAAATTTTCTCTAACATTGAATCTTTATCTTGTGGAAAAATTCCCTTAATCATATACGCGTTAGAACCATGATTTGCTCTAAAAATAATTTCATTTTTTGAATCTATTTTGCTAACCAACTCTTGTAGTTCATCTAGTGCTTCAGAATCTGTTATAGGAATAAAAGGCTCGTTGAATTTTTTCATAAACTCTTCTTTGACTCCGGGTTCAATAATTAATGTTAGAGCAGCTGCATAATGTGGAGAAACCGCGCTTAGTACTTCAGCTGTTCCTTTGATGTGTTCTTTGGTGTAAGTCTTGCCACCTAATCCAAGAATTACCATACATGATAAAGTATAGCCTACATCTATTGCTTTACGACAAGCCCTAATGATCGTCTGAGATGTTGCACCTTTAGTGACTTTTTTTAAGACAATGTCAGAACCAGTTTCAATTCCTAGATAAAGCATCTTAAGACCAACATCATACATTTTTTTTAATTCTTCAGGGGTTTTTTTGAGCAAATTCATTGGCATTGCGTAACACGATACTCGCTCTAAATTGGGAAATTTCACATACAAGTATTTGACAATCTGAACCATGTAATCTGTCGAAAGATTCAGCGCATCCCCATCTGCTAGAAAAATTTTTTTTGTTTCAGGTTCATGTTTTGCCGCCATATCAATTTCCATCTTTACCTCATCCCAAGGTCTCTCAGAATATTCTTTAGAGCGATACATATCACAAAATGAACACTCATTAAATGAACAACCTAGAGTCACTTGAAAAATTAGAGACTTTGCTTCAGATGGCGGTCTATACAGTGGATAATCGTAATTTAACATCATAAACTTCCTAGGTTTGTATCAAATTTATCATTTTTCAACTAAGTTATGAATTACTAATACCTCTTAATAGACAAGAAACACCTTTTTCATATCATATGACAAATGATCCCCAAGTAAAGCGTCTTTTGTGGTTTTTATTTGCTGGTTCTAGAGGAGGACTGAATAGACTACGATTGGTTTCAGTTCTAAAAGAAAAACCACTTAATGCTAACCAGCTTGCAAAGGAATTAAAATTAGATTACAAAGCAATTCAACATCACATCAAAGTGTTGGAAAAAAATAATATGATTTCAAAAGCTGGAGAAAAATACGGTGTAACCTATTTTATCTCTACTTTCCTAGAAGTTAATTTGGAGACTTTGGATGAAATTGTTAAAAAATTGGAAAAAAGTAAATAAAGCCTGTGGAGGTGCACTCTTCTAAATGGAACCCACTTCGGCAATACTCTCAGGTGTATCTATAGCAAACATGATAGTACTTGGAATTCTTATGTTCAGTTTTGGAAAAATGTATTCAAAAACAAAGGCGCAATTGCCTTTAGCAATGATAATTTTTGCAGGAATGCTTTTCCTTCATAACACAATTGGTTCATTTGCTTACTTTTCCATGGAAGAAATTTTCTCACACGAAGTCTTTCCTTACATGTTAGGTGTTACCATTGCAGAACTCGCTGGGGTCTTGATCCTTTTGAAAATCACTTTAGAATAGATTTAGGTAGAAAAAAATAGGTGCATCAATTACAATTTTTGATGCCTGACAAACCAAAAACTCGGAAAAAATTATCAATGAAAACAAGGCTGATATTAATTCTCATAGTATTTGTAGCAGTTATTTTGATTTTTGAGCTTGGAACTGATAGATCTGATGATTCAAAATCCCAAGAAGAAATTGAAACTGAAAGTGAAGTACAATCAGAAGAACCTGAAAAACAAGAGCAGCATTACAAATTCAATCCTCCAGAACCCTAATAGTAATGATGCATTTGTCGTTGTTCTAAGCCTTCTTGTTCATAGTGATTGTGTGTCTTTCCTCCATCTTTGTGGGCATGAACGGTACCATCAATATGGCAATGAGTGTTGTCAATTTCATCTTTCATAAAGACATCATCTACATTAATTATCATGTTAGTAACCTCGACTGCAGTTTTGATGACCTGTTCTTTGACTACCGTAGGCTCTATTACTCCCGGATATGTCTCTGCAACCTTTCTTTTGTCGGAATCTATTCCAAACCACCTGAATTTGCCGTTTGTAAATTCAACATGTTTTCTTCGTAATTCTGTAAGTGCATCTATAGCATCCATTCCTAAATTGCGAGCTAGAGTAACTGGAATTTCTTCAATGGCATCGGCAAATTTTTCTACAACTAATTGTTCTCGTCCTTCTATTTCCAAAGCTTTTTCTCTTACCTTTCTTGCAATAATCGCTTCTGTTGCACCACCTCCACCAACAAGAAATGGTTTTTCAATAAAATCACGTAGGACATAGATCACATTTAGAGCTGTTCTATGAAATTCATCAAGATATCTATACGAATTTGCTCGAAGTAAAAGTGTAACAGACTTTGGATTTGAGCATCCATCAACAAATACCATTTTATCGTCTCCTACCTTTTTTTGATAAACCTTTTTTGCATGACCCAAATCATCTGGAGAAATCTCCTCTAAACTCTTGCATGTCTTTGCACCGGTTGCCTTTTCAACCCACCACAAATCATTTGATTTGACTCTACGCATAGAAATAATTCCTGCCTTTGCCAGTGCTTCCTGAGCAATATTGTCAATTCCTTTTCTAGAAATAACCACATTTGCACCACACTCTACAATTTTTTTTACTTTAGAAATAATGTTGTTGGCTATTTCTTTATGAAACAGACTCATCTGTTCAGGTGT
>JAUXKJ010000056.1 GCA_030624325.1 Nitrososphaerota archaeon | reverse complement strand
GTAAACTTTTCTTTTAATTATAAAAAAACTGCCAAAAAAATATCCGGTTTTTTTGGTTGGATCATTAACTCGTGTTGCAGAAAATCGTGTATGCAAAAATGTTGAAATTACAGGTAAAGTAATTTTTGTCCAATTATCAAGACACAACATCTTTGGAATAACTGTTAATGCATCTAAGTTAAATGAAAGAAGATGTGACACTGCAAGAGAAATCAGTTGTCTAGAATGTTTTGTATCTGAATCTGTGCATAACAAAAGTTCCCCAGAAGATTTTCTATATCCTTCAATACATGCCCAGTTTTTGCCCATCCAACCTTCAGGTTTTGGTTTTGCACTTACATGAATAATTTTAGAATTTTTTTTGGCATAATCCTCAATAATACTACCAGTAGAATCTTGAGATGAATCATCAACTGCGATTATTTCATAGTCTTCATAATCCTGATCTAATAATGAATCAAGACACTTTCCAATGAAATTCTCTTCATTCCTTGCAGGTAAAATTACTGAAACCTTTGGTTTTGTTTCATCTTTAATATCAAATCTGTCAAGATATGGAGTATCTCTAAATGTAATGAGCATTGATTTTATCAAAACAACCCATGCAATAATTACGCCAAGCATTATGGCTGTAAGCACATAGTTAAACACGTCTAAAATTAATTCCATGAAATTATCTCTCAGCTTCTTGTTTTATGCTTTGAAGCGCTTGTTCTGTTCCGCTTTTAACATGTTTTTTTATCATCCCAGTAAACATGCCCATCATACCTGATAGTTTCATATCCCAAACCGCTTCTAGGGTGACTCCTTTTTCAGTAGGTTTTAGACTGATGATTTTCGTGCCCTTGATAATTCCATCAGTAAAAACTGCTTCAATCTTTTCTTTGGGAAACAACGTTACTTCTTGCATGCATTTTGAATCCCTAAATGCAATTGTAACTTCTCTGGTAATTTTATTCCCAGCTGATGAAATATTTCTGATTTTTTTTGTTCCTTTCCAATATTTTGTTTCATTATCTAAATCAGACACAATATCCCACACTTTTTCCAATGGGGCATTTATCATAGTAGATATCTGAATTTGAGCCATTATTGGATTTTCTGGAATTATAAAATATTAATTTTGGTTTTCGAAATTCATTTTAACGGGAATTTAAAACTATAATTATGCCTGTTTCTTATGAAGATTTTAAAAAATTGGATTTACGTGTGGCCAAAATCATATCTGTTGAAAAAATTCCTGGAAAAACGAAAATTGTTAAGGGTGTTGTTGACTTGGGATCTGAAAAACGTGATGTAATAATTGGCGGTGCAGAATTTTATCAACCTGAGGAACTCGTTGGTAGAACAGTAATAGTTGTTGCCAATCTTGAACCAAAAAAATTGGCAGGAGTAGAATCAAATGCAATGTTGCTTGCAGCCGATGTTAACAACAAACCTTATTGGCTTACAGTAACTGAAGAAGTTGAACCAGGGACAAGAATTTTATAATTAACCTATTCCAGGCCCTTCAGTCTTTGGTTCAGTTGGCTTTGTGGCAACTTTTTGGTCAAACTCAGATGTATCTATTTTAATTTGTAAAATTTTTCCTATAACACCAATAATGTTACTGGCCGTTCCGTATTGTGGAGATTCGATATCAAGGATTTCACCAAAAAGACCTACACCATTAATTTTTTGTGTCTTTGCTAGGCCCAAAATTAATCCATTAAACCATGTAATGGTGTTCACCTCAGAAGAAAGCGGTTTTACATCATGAGACTTTAACATATCAAGAGCTTCAGCATTTGTTGCTACACCAAAAACCTTGCTACCCTTCCCGTTTTCACTTGGCAGATAACCACCAGTTGTTATAACCATCTTTATGTTTCCCATTTTTTTTACAGTGGAAAGAACTGCTTCAGCAATTTCAAAAACTGTACTAGGTTCTTGTGGCTGGTTTTCTCCAGAAAAAATTGCCACTGAATTTTTCTCATCTATTGTAATAAAATACTCGTCATGTGGGAGATCGATTAATCCATTTTTCAAATTTACCCATGGTTTATCGGTTAGGACTATTTTGCAAGCTTTTTTTGTTTTTAATGTCTTTGTCAGGTGTTGGGTTACTAGGCCTCCGACCTTTCCCATGTCTGGCAACGAACTAATCAGAGTAATATCTTTTAAATTAAAATCTTGAATTTTATCTATTTTCATAACAGTTCCTATGTATTATAGTATATCCACCTTACTTTTCAAAACTAAAAATTTTTGTAATCGCTTATAGCTTAATCATAAATCATAAGTTTTTTTTCTTCAAGCAATGCATGAAGATTATTTACAGATCTGTATACATCCGCTTCTTTTTTTGCACCAGTACAAACTAATTTGCCTGAAGAGAAAAGCAAAATCACAGTTTTTGGATCCAGCATTCTATGAATCAAACCCGGAAATTGTTCTGGCTCATACATACTTCGAGGAAGTGTTCTGGCTGCTTGTTCTAAGTGAATTTTTCCACCAAGATTGATAGATGCAACTATATTTTGTATTGTAACTGTTGCCTCTTTTTTAACTTTAATTCCTCCCTTTCGCAATCTTTGTACAACAGTCTTTACTGCTTTTCTTGACATTTCCTCAGACTTTGCACCAGTACAAACCATTTTTCCTGAAGTAAAAATCAGTGTGGCAGTTTTTGGAACTTTTAAACGAAATACCAGACCTGGGAATTGATCAGGATGATATTCAACATCTGGAAATGTTCTTGTAATTTCATTCAAATCCATTTTTTGGTCTACTGAAGCTGAAGCGACAACATTTTCTATGCTAACTATGGGCTTTGTTTGAGGCATATTACGGGATTCCGTAATCACTACTATAATAAAAGCAATCACTAATTCTTCACCTCAGAGTACATAATTTTTCAAAAAATTACCCTCCAAGTCAAGGTTGAATCTCAATTTGCAAAGAAAGAAAAAATTCTTTGACAACAGGTTTAACGAATGGTTTAATTTAGAAAAGCTAAAGGCTGAGTCTAGTGGATTTTACAAATTTTGATTTTGATGAATTTTTTGGTATTGGTGATGATTCTAATCCTCTTCTTTGGCTGATTTGGATAATTCCAATTGTTATTTTTGTTTTTTATGGTCAACGAATTCAACTTCAAATTACTTCTAATGAAATTAAAAAAAATATTTCTAAATTAAAACAATTCAAAGATGAATCAAGAACTAGTTTAATTGAGCATATAAAAAAAAATTTATCACCATCAGGTGAGCCCACAAAAAAACTTGATCGATTCATAGACTATTTTACGATAATGCCTGTTGATATGGATCCAAATGGCATTATTCCAAAAGTTAGACATATTGTGCGTTCAAGAGAAGATACCACTAGAGAACAAGTAAGGAGGCTATTTTCTGAAATAAATGATTTTGAAGCAAGTAAGGTACAAACTTTAGTTGAAGTTGTAGCTTCACTTCAGCTCTTATACAAAATTGTAAATCATCTTTATCTTACGGCAAAAAAACAAAATAACTATCCTCTCATTTTGCCTCTTCAAATGATGATGCCATTCATTATGGAAGAAGCTACTGCATTAAAAGAAGCAGTTCCAGCTCTTAGACAAGGCCAACCAATAGGGGATGGAATTGGAGCAATGGTAGTTGGAAAAATGATGTTAAACACTACTAAACAAAAAGCCTCATTTGAAACAGTTTGGAGTGAGAAAGATTACAACGGAAGAAAATTATTCTTAATGAAAGCCAAAGGCCCTTCTGCTACAGTTGGCAGACCAGGTGATGCAATTGAATCACTAGTAAAAGAAAACAAACTAGATCTTATTGTCATGATTGACGCATCTTTGAAAATGGAGGGAGAAGACTCTGCAACTGTATCACAGGGTTTTGGTGCAGCTATTGGGGGTATTGGTACTGACCGATTCCAAATAGAAGAAGTTGCAACAAAGCACAACATCCCAGTTTTTGCAATAGTTATCAAACAATCTGTAAAGGAGGCAATTACTTTGATGACAAAAGAAATCGCTGACAAGGCCGATGATGTACAATCTCAAATTCATGAAATGATTGAT
>JAUXKJ010000029.1 GCA_030624325.1 Nitrososphaerota archaeon | reverse complement strand
GTTAATTTTCTTAGACTTTCCTTTCCCATTATTGGATTAACAATTACTGCATCAAAACCCATTTTCCACAATGAATCAACTGTTACTTTGTTTGTATTTCCAATATCATTTAGTTTGATGTCTGCTATTGATTGAAGACCATACCTATGAACAACTTTGTTGATTTGCGTAATCTCTTTTAATCCAAGTGGTAAAATAACATGGAAATTAAATTTTAAAGCACAAAGATATTTGTTTAAGTTTTTAATGTTTTTGATAATTTTTGACTCTAATTTGGAAGTGGGATTATAATCGATTGCAAGAATTACTTTACCCCTTTTTTTAGAAGTTTGCTTAATTCTAGTTTTGAAGCTGGCCATAATTGACCAACGGATGGGTGTCTTTTAATTTTATTATTTTGATGTAGGAATATCCATGTTCACCAGGATTTTCTACAAATGAAGGTTCTGTTCCATTATTAGTGGAATATTTTAAAAATGGCTTTTGAGGACTGTCTTTTAGAACTACATAACAAAAGTAAGATGCCCCTTCCTCGTTAAAATTCATGAATACGCCCATTAACCAGTTCCCATTATATGGGAATGTAAACAGAGGAAATGGTGCTTCTTCAAATCCATAACTTAATTTCGCAAGGCTAGCAAGATCTTCAAGTTCTATAGGATGATATTTATCCTCTGAACCATTCCCGGCCTTAAGATTGGCAGGAAGGGATTTTATTTTTACAATAGGAGAATATAGACTTGAATTATCTGAAGTAGAGTTTACTACTGAGGAATGCTCTTTTCCACTTCGCAATCCATAACATAGGTAATGACCTTTCTTATCTACAGGCGTGTAGTATATGATTGGTTTCTCTTTGAGAAGATCCATTTGTACTGAGAGAACTTCTTTTCCTTCGTGTTCATGTAGGAAAGATACGCGTGGTGCACGCTCTAAAGCACAAACTAGTCGTGAAAATTCTAAAGGAGAATCAACTTGTATGTAGCTTGGTAATTTATCCACAAGCCATATGATCACATAACTAAATTAAACTTAACCAAACAATTTGAGACTGGTATTACTTTCTTCTATCAATTACATCTTTGATAGAAGGTCCTGTGCCTATGAGAGTCACAGGCACATTCAAGTTAGCCTCAATATTACTTATGAATGACTTTGCATCATCACTTAATTCATCATACATAGTTTTTTGTGCACAGTCAGGAAATAATACATCTAATTTTGTTATTGCAATTTGAGTTGCACTATTGAGCATGACTGACCTCCTAGCCAAGTCAAAATTGAATTCAGCTGCACGTCTCTGACGTCCAGTCACGGTTCCTACCTCTGCCCATCCCTTTCCTGCAGTTTCTTCAGGCGTGAGTTCATTATCCATAGGGCCCGTACCCACTCGTGTGACATAAGATTTGAAAACAACCAGTACTTCGTCAACTCGCTTAGGACCCAATCCTATATCTGAACATATGCCTGAAGCGGTAACATCCTTAGATGTTACGAATGGATACGTTCCATGCCATAATGATAAGTGAGTTCCTTGAGTACCTTCAACGAGTACATTTTCATTTGAATCCAAGGCAGAATTAATTGCCTTTGGAACGTCTTCCAAATATGAAGAAAGAGATTCATTGTCTTTTGCCATCTGTAATGTTCTCAAAGCTCTATCTGCATTAGCAGGTCCTGTTCCTGAACCAGTACTACCAATTTTTTCTTTCAACGTTCCCTTTGAATCTTCATTAAGATGTATTTCTTCAATAACGCCACAATGTTTGTCTACGTATGCCCTGTTTGAAACGTCAAAATCTTTAATCTCTTTTAACAATACTTTGGGATTAACTACTACGCCAGGACCAATCATTACTTTAGAATTTTTATTCAAAAAACCACTGGGTAACATTCGTATTTTGTAAATTTTATCACCATCCTTTACAGTATGACCAGCATTAGGGCCAGCTCCTCCTCGAACAATGATTGAAGGATTATCTTTTAAGGCAAGGTAAGAAATTATCTTTCCTTTTCCTTCGTCTCCAAAGAAACCACCTACGACAACTGTTGATGGCATACAGGTGACAGCGTGATGATGATATATTTAAGCTAAATCGCCATAACCATTTTAATATCTAATTTTTGACGAGTGTTAATATTGGAAGAGCAAAACTATGCAGGAAACATAATTGTAATTCTATCTAACCTTCCAGATTTTCTTAGAACCCCAATTCTTAAAAAAAGAATGTTAGAATTTTTTTCAATGTCAGAACCTGACAAAACTGAAATTATCAATAACGCATTAGAAGCTGGACCTACTATTCCTTTTTCAAATTTTTCAAAGCTCTTTAAAACTTGGCTTGAAGTTTTGACTACTATATCAGAAGATCAAAGAAGCTTAATGTTTTCAAAATACATCTATGAAATAACAAATTCTCCACAAAAATTGATCAAATTTAACTTAGATGGGATTCTTGAGATTTTTATTTCATTAGATCAATCAAAGAAAAATATTCTTTCTATCACATTAAAAAATAACATCTCAAGATTAGATCAAGAAAAGAAAAGAAGATTAATGTTAATAATTCCTGAAAATGCTAAAAGACAATTAAATATCTAAGAAGGTTTTTCCTCGGGAGTCCTATTTTTCTCATCACTAAAGTCAACAACATCGCCCTCGGGGGTTCGAACACCTACGAATATTTGTTCATTTTTTTTCAAAAGTTTTCTATGGTCAGGTAAAGACATATCCAATCTCATTTCATTCATTACGATTATTCGATATTCCTTCCATTCATTCCAACATTTATTGCAGCAAGGATAGGAAGCAGCTTTTGGGTCCAATTCTTCTTCATCAGGAATAGAATTTTTACATTTAGTACATGTCTTTGTCATCTTGCTAAGAGATATCCTAAACTACTGTAATTTATTTCCTAACATAAACCAATAATAGATAATCAATGGTAAAAAATGTGTGAAAATAAAGTGTCCTAAATGTAAAAAAGTCGCAGAACTGTCTCCAGATTTTTCTTTAGTAAGATGTGAAAAATGTGGACTTGAAATTAGTTATGGTGAATATGTAAAATTAATTGCTCATAATGACTTGACATATTCTGATATACTTGGAGACTATACAGGTAGTACTGAAGGAGAAACTGCAGGAACCTTAGATGACTGGGAAAAATCTGACAAATGATTCATCAAGTTAAAATAATAATTCTTAAAGAGTTATGTGGATAATTGGAATTTCTTCTTGAAAATATATTAAATTTGATTGGATTTGTTGTAGGTCTTGCCATAGGAATTATGTCCTATATTGGTTTCAAAAACACAGGAAGCCCAACTCTTTTTCGATTAACTATAGCATTTTTTTCTATCAGTGTTGGTTTTTTTGTAATTTGGACAGGTTACCTTGCAGAAGATTTTGTAATTAAAGCTGGACAAATTGAACGTTGGGTACAAACATTAGGAATTGGAATTCAAACTGTTGGATATTTTTTTATTGCATTCTCTCATAGTATTAAATCATTTTTTCCAAAAAATAGATACCTTAGATCAGTTGGCATAATCCCCTTGTTTTTGATTTCTGCCGTACATATTGAACACATTTTGAGATCTGTTTCTTTTATTCTACTAGTGTATGGTGCAATTGAAACTATTCTTTCTTATACTGAAGGAAAAAAGAAAGGAACTATTTTTGTTGCACTAGGTCTATCATTGCTAGCGTTAGGAGAATTTCTAGGCTGGTATTCATTTCTTTTTCCTGAATCGATTTTATACTATGTATCAATTGTCATTAAAATTATTGGGTTGATTTCGTTATTTGTCCCTGTGAGTAAGGTTCCCTTAACCAAATTAAAATTTGATAGTGAATTAGAATAGGAAGGAGATTTAGGGGTTTTACTCTAGAATCACTCTCAGGATTAAAGTAGACAATTACATTGTCAATTTCTTTTATCTTGATAGTATATGGAACAATATCTAGTTAATATCATAGAATGTTCATGTTGGGAAAAAGTGAGGGAAAAGGTGTCTGTATATAGAACTCATATGAATATTATTGGGGACATTCTTTTAACCACACGAGACGATATTGAAGTAGAACAAGGCGCAAGTGTAACATACCTGATACGAAAAGCCAACGTTTCTCATGTTAGAATTTCAAAAATTTTGAACAATTTAGTTTCTCAAGGATTACTTGAACAAAAAGATTCCAATGGAGCTTTTAGATATGTAATCAGTTCTTCTGGTCGAGAGTTTCTTTTAGCATATCATACCTTTCGAAAGTTTGCAGAAAACTTTGGTTTAATAATTTAGTAATCTTTTCTTCAAAATCATCTTCATTATCAAATTCGTCCTCAAAGTCATTATCTTCATAATCAGATTCAGTACTAAACAACAAATATCATTTGTTAAATTAAACGGATGATTATTAAAGATACGGTTAGTCATTAAAGAAATGTTGAATGTTGTATGTAATGCTCAAGGTATTGAATTAGCTGTTAAAACATTTCAAAATGGTGGTTTGGTTGTATTTCCTACCGATACTGTTTATGGGATAGGATGTGACCCTTACAATTCAGATGCAGTCAATGCAATTTATAAAATAAAAAAACGAGATAAGAAAAAAATTTTTCCTGTTTTAGGTTATTCAAAAGATGAGATTGCCAAGATAGCTATTTTTGATGAAAAATTAGATAGAGTTGCTGAAAAATTTTGGCCAGGCCAAGTCACTCTGTTATTAAAAATAAAGGAGATGACACTAAAAAAATCACTGAAAATAGAAGACAAAATTGCAGTACGAGTTCCAAATAACAAGTGTGCATTATCGCTATTAAAAGAATGTAAATTAATTGTTGGTACAAGTGCAAATATTTCTGGGATGCAATCATTTAAAGATCCAAATGAATGTCGTTCCAAATTTACAGGATATGATACTTTTGTTGATGGTGGAATAATTTCAAGTATTGGTGAATCAACTATAGTTGAAATGGATGATAAACTAAAAATTCTTAGAGAAGGAACTATTTCGGAAAAGGAAATTTTGAATGTATTTTGAACTTAATTATTACTTGTGCACGTTTTTTTGAAAATGAAGCTGAAGAAGAAATTAAACGAATTTTGGCTGAAATAGGAGATGAAAATCCAACAGTAACTATCTCAAAAATGCCTGGAATTCTTACTGTAGATACGAAGTTAGATTCTGTTGACGTCGTGAAATGGATCCGTCAAAAGATATTGGATGAACCTTGGATAATCAGATATTGTCTTAGGATTATTCCTATTCAAATTATGATAACCACTAATTTGGAAGAAATTTCTAGCGAAATATCAAAACTAGTTGGTGTTATCGGGCCTAAAGAAACTTTTAGAATTACAATTGAAAAAAGAAATTCTAATCTTTCAAAAAATGAAATCATAAATAAGATTGCAAAAAATATTCCAAACAAAGTTTCTTTAAATCAACCAGATTGGATTGTCTTAATTGAAATAATTGGTAACAATACTGGATTAGCTGTTCTAAGAGATGATTCTATACTAAGTTTACAAAAAATTAAACGTTCTTTAACAAGCTAGAATTGCAGCCTTTTCTGTGAGCAAATCTTCTAATGGATTTTTCGATACTACTATATCCAATTGTTTTTTTGAAATTTTGAATTTTTTTTTCAGAAATTCTTGATTATTTTTTGAATATGGTTTTGTGCTCAAAAATTGTTTGAGATGCATATATAATTTATTTAGAAAAACTTTTTTTCCAATAGCAATTATGAAAAAATTTTTCCCTTTTTTTATTCCAACTTTATTTATTGCCTGAGAAATTTGTGTAGTTGCAGCAAATCTCATTATAATATCGGTTTCAAGTTTTTTTGAAAGTAAAATATTATTTTTTTTAGCCAATAGTGAAATATTAATAATTTTTTTTGTATGTTGTTTATTAAGAATGTATTCTGAAGAAACTCCTTGAATTATTAAATATGGAAATTTTTTTCTTAAATCATCCAAGAAT
Organism: Nitrososphaerota archaeon; assembly: GCA_030624325.1. Next base: position 146 of record JAUXKJ010000029.1, on the reverse strand, counting down.
TCTACTCCAAATTTTTGTCTTGGTTTTATTTCAAACAATTCTATAGGAGTATTTGAAAGTGTGAATTGGAATCTTGTATGTGAACCACCATGGATAATTGGAATGAGAGAAATTACATCACCAGAGTTTAGTTTAGTTAATTTACC
>JAUXKJ010000058.1 GCA_030624325.1 Nitrososphaerota archaeon | reverse complement strand
GGTGGTACAGGACTGGCACCCTTTGTTAGCTTTGCTCAGCACTTACATGCAGTTGGTGATAAAAGAGAAGTCATAGTTCTACATGGTGCAAGTTACGTTGATGAGCTAAGTTACAGAGACCTCCTTACAGGATTAGAATATGACAGCATTGAGAGAGGAAAAGATCAATGGAATTTTAAATACAGAGCTGCAATTAGTCGTCCACAAGAATGGTTTAACAGATCTTGGGGAGGTCAAACAGGAAGAGTGGAAACATTTTTGAGACCTAAAGAAAATGGTACATCTCCGTTAGAAGAACTAGTCGGAGAGAAAATAACTAAAGACAATACAATGTTTTACGTTTGTGGATGGCAAGGTACAATCGATGGAGTATTGGACTTTATGAAACCTAAAGGATTTGTTTCTCAAAAAGACAAGCGTGAAGATGGAAGTTTTGAAGTAAAGTTTGAGTCATACGGCTAGACTTTAGCTATCAAAGAAATAAAATCACAATTAAGATACTAGCTTTGCGTTAAGCCGTCTCATCATTGCCTCAATAATTGGAAACTCTTTACCAATCATTTCTTCTACAGCAGGAACCTTGGACATCCTCGCCATCTCATTTTCATCAACCATCTCAGAAATTTGATCTCTAAACAATAATTTCATTCCAGGAAACGTAGCGACTTTCTCATCAACTGCTCTAGGATCTGATACATCTAACATCAGTGTACCTTTCTTTTTCTTTTCCATAATTCGTTTTAATCTCTCAAAATTTATCAAGAAATAATCTGCAGTTGTTGCAACAAAGATGATGTCAAAACCATCAAATCCTGATAAGACATCTTCAAATTTTACTGGTGTTCCACCCAATAATTTTGAAAAACCAGTGGCTCGCTCTATCGTCATACTGGTAACATCAAATGCATGCTTTTTTTTGTTAAGAGCTTTAGCAACCATGGCTGCTGTCTCTCCTGTACCAATAAGAAGAACATGTTTTTTATCTATACCAGTTTTATCTTCAGCAGTTTTTACAGCAATATCTCCAATTGATACTAATCCTTCACTAATTTCTGAGGATTCTCTAACTCGAGTTGCAATTCGTATACAACTATCAAACAATTTTTCCAATATTTTGCCTACTACTCCAGCTTGTTTTGCACTAGATACAGCATCTTTAATTTCATCAAGAATTTCTTTTCTTCCTATAATTATTGAATCCAAACCTGAAACAAGTCGTAATAGATGATGAATAACATCTGCATCCTTATACACCTCTAGAGTTTGGTCAAAATGATCCAAATCATGTTCCTCTAGTTCTGATAATGATTCCCAAGTTTCTTGAATTTTATTTATGGTAAAGGGTTTTCCTTCACTCCTCCTTCTATCTGGCACTTCTCCTTGTTCCAGATTAATTACCAAAAAAACTTCTACTCTGAAAGCATTCTGAAGTATTACACATTCCAGAACATCCGAAATTTTCTTAAAAGCATCAGAGGCAGTTGCTACATTATTGAATGAAAATTTTTCTATATTATGAATTGGGACATTTTTAAAAGTAATTCTTGCATTAATTATTTCAAAATTATTTTTACTCATAAATAATCACCATTTAAACTCGAAGTTTGTCTCTTCCACCTTTTGCTGTAAGAAAAACATTCATGCCAATGTAATAATTATCATATAGATAATCCAGAGTTTTTAGATCTTCTTCTGCTAGATTAATTTCCTGATTACTTGCATTTGGATCATTTTTCAAGCGTATCAGTCTTTGTTCTAATTCTTCTCGCTGATTTTTAATTTCCCTTTCATAGCTAGAAACTCCAGCGAATTCAGGACTGAGAATGTGTTGTGGATTGTATTCTGGAGTTTGATCTTGTGGAATCTGTACTTGTCTAGAAATCTGTTCTTCTTCGGTTTGTGAAAGTACGGGTGTTAGTGGAGCTCGTTCGTTTTTCTCTTGCCAAAACTCTGGTTCCCCCATTTCTCTTCTAAATATTCGCTCTGCTCCGCGTTTGTTGGTCAATCCGCGTCCTGCATCTGCTATTACTACTTCAGCTGCTGCTGCTTTGTATTCTTCTTCTGCTGCAGCTTCGACTGCTTTTTTTGCTGCCTCAGATCTTTCTAATGCTGTACGTGCTTCTGCTTCTGCTTTAGCTGCAGTATCTGCTGCAGTCAATGCTGATTTTGATGCTTTGACTGCTGCAATTGATGTTGGTTTTGTATCAGCTGCTTTTACTACAGCTTCAGATGCTGAAATAAGTTCTCGCTCAGATTTTTCTTTTGATTTGATTTTCGGTGTTTCCTTTTTTACTTCTTTTTTAGGTGCTTTTGCCCTTGGTTTATTTTTTGCACCTTTTGGTCTTGCTTTTTTCTTTTTAGGTTTTTTTTCACTATCCCTGGCCAATGACAATACCTAACAAATGTAGAATTTTAAGGTTTTAAGATAATATCAGATCTACAAATACAAACTTTCTGGGATTAAAATTTACAGAAATATTTTTACCGAAGTAGAGAAAATTGTATTGTATGGTTACTGATATCAAAGCAACCGTTTCCTATATTGAGTTAATGAAAGAAGATTTGATACTCATACGATTTGTTCCAGATGATGGTATTATTCCAGAATACAAGGCAGGTCAATTCCTTACCATCGGTTTACCAATTGTGGCAGAAAATCACAAGTTTGTTCGTCGAGCATATTCAATTGCTTCTCATCCTGAAAACAAAAAGTATTTTGAATTTGTAATTAGGTGGGTTCGAAAGCCTCTACCAGGTCGTGTCACAACCGAGTTATTTTATCTAAGTGAAGGAGATCCGATATTTTTTACAACCCCTGTGGGTGATGCTTTAACAATTAATGACAAGTTACCTGATGGTACAAAAGACGAAAGAAGAATTGTAATGGTTAGTGGCGGTACAGGAATTGCTCCATTTCTAAGCTTTTCTCGACATCTGCATGATGTTGGTGATAAAAGAGAGATCATATGTTTACATGGTTCTAGTTATGTAGATGAGCTAAGTTACCAGTCTGAGCTTACCGCATTAGAAGCTGAAAGTATTGATAGAGGAAAAGACAAGTGGAATTTCACTTATAGAGCTTCTATTAGTAGGCCAAATGAATGGTTTAACAGATCTTGGGGAGGTCATACAGGAAGAATAGAGAGTTACCTAAAACCAAGAGCAAATGGATTATCAGACTTGGAAGAAATTGTTGGTGAAAAAATAACTAAGGATAATACAATGTTTTACATTTGCGGTTGGCAAGGAACTATTGATGGAGTAATGAACTACATGAAGCCAAATGGCTTTGTCACCATGACTGAAAAACGTGAAGACGGAAGTTTCGAAGTAAAATTCGAATCATATGGTTAGAAACTAAGATTTTTTCTTTGCTAGAATTAATAATTTATCTAGTTCAGGATCACTTTCCTTCTTTAATTCTTTAATCACTTCAGCTGGCAATTTTTCTCCAATATCAATTGCAGCCTTTAGAGCACTTTTTTTAACTTCTAAATTCGAATCTGCAAAACATTTTTGAATTGCTTCACTAGCCTGTTGCGCCTTAAGATATCCCAAAGCTCCTAAAGCACAAGTGCGAACCATTGAACTTTCATCTTTTGTAAGTGGAATAATTGATGGAATGCTTTCAGGGTTTTGTCTATTTGCAAGAACTAAAGCTGAATAGCCACGAATGTTTTTACTCTCTGATTTTAGATTTGAAATCAGAGTTTCCGAAATTTTATTTTCGTTTAATACCAATGAGCTAAATGCCTCACCACGAACTTCAATTTCAGAATCATCAAGTTTAGAAATTATTAGATTTAATATTTCTGGGTCCTCACAATTTATTAAGTATTAGAAATCGCTCAAAGTCCTTTAAAAAATCAAACTTTTCCGCACTGAATTGCAGTAATAAATATATTCCATATTTATTTTTATTGATTGGATATGCTAACCG
>JAUXKJ010000021.1 GCA_030624325.1 Nitrososphaerota archaeon | reverse complement strand
TGAAAATGATGATTACTATGGAAGATATTTCTCTCAAACACCAAGAATGGTTACTAACAAAGGAAGCCTTGAAGTAAAAAATTCAAACATTGACGTTATTCAAATTATTCAAAAGGGTTGAAAAAATGCAAGAACCAAATCCACTACCATGGGGGGCACAGGACCGTTATCAGGCTCATTTTATTGTTAGAAAACAAACAGAAAATAAAATCGATTATACTGCAAGAACAATTCTTTCAACCAAAGGTCACTTTGGTTCAAAAAAAGTTGTTAACGTTACTTGGAATGGTGGCGATCTTGCAAACATTCTCAACGATGATTCTTCATTAAGAGAAATGCTCAATAAACAATCTGTTAGAGATGCCACAATTTTTGTTGACCCATCAGATAATGGGATTAGAATTTATGGAAAATGGAAAAATAGTTACGAGTTTGGAATTACTAAAGAACTTTTTGCAATTTACGACAAGATTGCAGATCACATAAAATCAGTTTAAGCCTTCCACCAATCTAGAGCTAAATAATCTACATCTTTACCGCTTGGAATAGCTAAGATGAATTGTTTTCTCACAGTTCTAGCCAAACGTCCTGCTAAAACAACACCAGTTGAAGTCATTGCGTCACTTTTGTTATAAACTTGAACTAAAAACGGAGCATGATCTATTCCAGGTCCCTTTTGATATACTGCAAAATCGCAACCAAACTTTATCCCAGGATTAACAATGTATCCTTTATCACGAAAATTTTTGTAAACAATGTATTTTTTGTCAAAGTTGTGATATTCTTGTCTACAGATTTCTAACATTTTTTTCTCAGTAACTTTTTTTTTCATTTTTGTAATGCTTACCTTTGATTTTTGAAGAAGATAGTACCCTTCAATAAGATCTAAAATTAGAGGAACATTAATCTCCTCTATTTTTGGTTTTGACATTCCTATTGGTTTTCCGTAATAACCTGAGCTGAAAAGTTTTTGAGAATCTTTTATGTTCCAGACAACAACCCTGTTGTCAATTAATTCTCCTTTCAACCTATATGCTCAAAGCTAATAGAATGAAAGAATCTGAAACTTCTTGGCACTTGTCTGCCATCTCTTCAATGCCCTCAATGACGTCTTTCATAAGTATAATCTCCTTGGTACTAGTTACCTCATTGAGAATTTTGATAGTAATTTGTCGATATTTTATATCAATAGCTCTTTCAATTTTTTGAGTTTCTTGCGCAAGGTCAATTGAGTTTGATGCATTTGTGTTGAGACTACGGATTATTTCATTTAGTTTGTAAACCTCATCTACTACTAATTCTATTAGTTCCGTGAAATCCTTGTCGAATTGGGCATTTTTTAGTGAGGCAGGTTTTATGTTTGAGAGCTTAAATGAAATTCCTGTAATGTACCCAGCAATTTCATCCATGGTATAGGCAGTATTTAGAAGGTTTTCTCGGTTGATTATGAGTCCTCCTACATCTGCTACGTCTCTAGTAATTTTTCTTCGAAGTGATTCCACCTCTTCTTCTATAGTGACAATTTGTTCAAGAGTATTTTTGATTTCTGTTTTGTTTTTCTTTGTAATTAATTCAGGGAGGATTGCTAAGCTTCTAGAGGCGTTTAAAATTCGATTAATTTCATCTTGCAAAACCGCAATAGCTTTTCGTTTTGCTTGAACCTCCAATTCCCCGCTGTACATGTACGAAATTTGTTAACATTAGGAAGTTAATTTAAACCCTTGCGATTTGTAGGAACTTACAATAGAATGAATAGCCTCATTATGCACCTTGAGTGATTTTAGTCTGACCTTTATACAATGAAATTACTTCTTGGTCAGTTGATGCATTCTCTGGCAACTTTTCACTTCTAATCTTTCCCGTAAATTTAGGAAATCTTAATGCCAATCCACTCCCTTTTTTGATTTTATTTTTAGCTGTTTTATGAATTGGACTTGACGTAATTTCAGAAGCTACAATTTCAATTACAAGTTCTGGTTCAAACCATACGTCTGCTTCCATCTCACTTTGTATTCTTGGATTTTTTTTCAGTGTTACTTTATCTGACAATATTTGATAGAACTGATCAAGGTTTTCATCAGTAAAACCAGTTCCAACTTTACAAATGCTAGGAAAAGTATCTTCTTCATCATTGTATGTTGCAAGTAAGAGTGTTCCATAACGTCCTGTTCTTCTTCCCTTTCCAAAAAAAGCCCCAATCACAACAAGGTCTAAACTATCACCAAGCTCATTCCTATATTCTCGTTTTAGTTTTAGCCAGTTGCTACCTCTTGCCCCTGCTCTATAAGGAGCATCAAGAGTTTTGAGCATCAATCCTTCACAACCTGAATTTATTGAATTTTCAAGAAAATCTTCGATTTCGTTTTCTTTTGTAACTATAATCTGTGGAACAAGTTTGGAAAAATCATCTTCAATTAAAATTTGTTCGAGTATTTCTCTGCGTTTTTTGTAACTCATATCAAGGCAACTCTTTCCATTAACATATAACAAATCAAAAAAATTTACTGTTATAGGATATTGTAATACTGCCTTATCTACATTGTATTTTCTTCTCCGATGCATTAATTCTTGAAACGGCAAAAAATCTCCAGTATCTTCATTAATTGCTACTGCCTCTGCTTCTAATATTGCATCTTTTACTTTGAGGGATTTAGGAATGTTTTCAACAATGTCAGGATAATAGCTCTTGATATTTTCTAATCTTCTAGAAAAAAGATCAACTTTGTTGTTTTGTAAATGAATCTGTACTCGTTCACCATCAAGTTTGTATTCAGCTGCAAATTCATTACCCATTTTATTAATAGCTTCTTGTTCGCTTTTTACTCTATCAGCTAGCATTGGTCGAATAGGATTAAAAACTACAACTTGGAATTTTTTTATTCCATCTAATCCATTTTTAGCTGCCACTTCCGCGACTTTTCCGAGATCACTTGACACATTATATGCTTCTTCAAGATTTGGTCTATTTTCTTTAGATTCTGTGTATGCTATTGCTAGTGCATCCATAATGGTGTTATCTGCAACACCTAATCTCATGGTGCCAATGAGAATTTTAATTATAAACTTGGCTGCAATTGGATTGACATTGTTCAATAGACTTGCAATGTAGTTCATCTTCTTATCAAGAACATTTTTGCCTGAACCTTTAAGCTCTGCAATCTTTAACAGTGAATCATAAACCCACTCTACACTTTTATTTACATCCTCTTTGGTTTCATCAAACAAAGTTTTTTGCGTCTTTTGTTCGATTAGTTTTGATACTGCCTGTCCCAAGTCTCCGTCAATTCTGTATGCATTTTCAATCCGTTTTGTTTCTATTGCAGTTGATCTATACACTGCTCTAATCACTAATTTTTCTGCAACGCCAATCTCAATTCCTTCAAAATCAGGTCGTAATTTTCCTTGAATTAGATATACTACCTTTGCCACAATTTCGTTAGGCGTTTTTTTAAATAACTCTCCAAGAAGATCTGTTAATTCTAACCTCTTTGTCGTCTTTTCCATCTTTTCGAATGTTTCTGCTAGAAGAGAAAACTTCACTCTGAATTTTTTATAGAATCCAGAATAAAAGTGAGTTGCTAAATATATCTAAAAATAGTTTTTTTGTTGGATTTTAGAAAATCTGAAACCAAAGCAAAGTTATACAATGGGTAGGATTTTTTGTATTGCTTCATAAAACTCCATGCTACATCATGGGTTTTAAAATCAGTTCGTAACCCTTCAATGTTAGATTCTTTTCCAAATACATCATAAATTACTACATTGTAATTTTTTGGTTTTTTAGGGGGTCTTGATTTTAATAACCAAGAAAATGCAAAAACAAAGACAGCTGTAAATACAACAATTTCGCTAACATCTTTGAAAAATGCCCAAACAATGCCAGGAATAGTCTGTCCAAATAAATGTACGACAATATTGGAAAATGTAATTATTCCTATTCCTGCAATGATGAAAAATTTCAAATCACCAAAAAATACAAATTTATGCATTTGATTTTGTATTAACATTGTTTTCTATTAATCTTTTGTATATGTATACTACCACTCGGAATAAATTTTTTTAAGTAAACTTTTGACAAACTTTTTTGAAAAAGTGATTTTAATCAGGATCTTCGTATGATCCCTTTTTCTTACCACTAGATTGTGATTTATCAAGTGGCTTCATCTTACTTTTCAAAACATCCATTCTAGCCTTATATCCTTCTGCATATTCCAATTCAGATGGCACCAAAGTTGCCGGATGGATAAATCCTTGACTTCTCATTGCTAAAGCTCTTTTTGTTGCTATTTGTCTTACATAGTCCCAATCGGGAGTTGAAAATCCATCAAAGGGTCCTACAAGTTTTCCATTATGCATACTAAAGACAAGGGCTTCAACTATAGGAATACAATAATCAATTGTTGCTGCAGAGTTGATTTTAACTGGCATTAAAGGCATATGATGACTACCTCTAGTATTTCCTGCTACATAATGCGGATTGTTAAACACACTTCCTGCTTCTTCAGTGGCGGGAAAATTTTTTTGAGTTCTAATAATGCATATGGGATCATCTTTTCCTACATACGTTCCAGCAATATTGTGTAATCTATCAGTTGATGCAGCAACGATCGGTTCATCATCTTTAGTGTTGATAGTGGAAACAACATAACGTCCTGGATACATTAATGCTGCTTCTAGTGTGGGCTTGTCTTCCCACATTACTAATTCAGCAATTTCTGCTTTTTCAACATCCATGACATTAAATTTTACTCCTTGTGCTAGTGACTTGTTTACAATTAAACCAGTATTGCTAATTGCATCAACAAATAAACGATAAAACGGATAATTGAAAGCACCAGGTTCAGTCTTATCTGCTGCAAATACTGTAAAGGCTTCGTTTGGCCTTTCTTCAAATTCCAATTCCGCAACTCCAGGTCCCATTCCTTTAACATTACCAGAAAATGAATCCTTTAGAAGATCTTGTCCTGCACCATAAAGTCCCTCTTCTTTTGCAACTTTGGTACCAGCTTCAAAAGCGTCCCAAGCTAACTTGTGTATTTCTTGATTGTCAACGCCTTTTGTATGCGTCATCACAATGTGTACATCGTCTCCACAATATCCAATGTAAGAATCAATTAACAACCCTCCAGCGTTTTTTACAGTTTTTTTTACTACGTCTAAGAGACCGTCACTTGGTTTAGTGTGGCCTCCAACACCGCCGACATCAGCTTTGATGACAGATACAGTAATTTTCATGGCTTCTTTCACTGGTCACTTTGATTTATGTGTAATTTTCTGAAAATTTTAGATCAAAAAAAAGCGAAAATTTTTTCAAGATTATTCAAAAAAATCGAAATGGTAATAAAACCCCTCTCACTACGAAATCGATATGGCAGATAAACCACATCTGAATATGATAATTACAGGACACATTGATAACGGCAAGTCTACTACTATGGGACATTTTCTCATGCAGTTAGGTGTGGTTGATGAAAGAACTATCCAACAACATGCTGAAGAATCAGAAAAAACAGGAAAGGGTGATACCTTCAAGTACGCATGGGTTATGGATAATATCAAAGATGAACGAGAACGCGGAATTACCATTGATCTTGCTTTTCAAAAATTTGAAACTCCAAAATTCTTCTTTACACTAATTGATGCCCCAGGCCACAGGGACTTTGTAAAAAATATGATTACGGGTGCTTCAGAAGCAGACTGTGCAGTGTTGGTTTTATCCGCAAAGGAAGGAGAAACTGATACAGCAGTAGCCCCAGGCGGTCAAGCAAGAGAACATGCTTTCTTACTAAAGACACTTGGCGTAAATCAGATAATTATTGCCATCAACAAAATGGATGATAGCAATTATTCTGAGGATGCATTCAAGAAGGCAAAAGAAAAAGGTGAAAAATTAATCAAATCTGTTGGTTTCAAAGTAGATGCAGTTCCAGTTATTCCAGTCTCTGGGTGGAAAGGTGATAACCTTGTCAAAAAATCTGAGAATTTGAAATGGTGGACTGGAAAAACATTGCTAGAAACATTTGATGACTTTACACTTCCAGAAAAACCAGTAGGCAAACCACTTCGTGTACCAATTCAAGATGTTTACACGATTACTGGAGTTGGAACTGTTCCGGTAGGTCGTGTTGAGACTGGAAAGATGAAGGCAGGAGACAAGATTATCATTATGCCTTCAGGCGCACCTGGTGAAATCAAATCTATTGAAACTCATCATACTGAAATGCCATCAGCTGAAGCTGGTGACAATATTGGTTTTAACTTGAGAGGTGTTGAGAAAAAAGATATCAAACGAGGTGACGTCATGGGAACTCCAGACGCTCCTCCAAAAGTTGCTAAAGAATTCAGAGCACAAATTATTATAATACATCACCCAACAGCTCTTGCACCTGGTTATACTCCAGTAATGCACGCACATACTACACAAGTTGCAGCAACAATTACCGCTTTTGAATCAAAAATTAATCCTGCAACAGGTGCAGTTGAAGAAGAAAATCCAAAATTCCTAAAGGTTGGAGACTCTGCAATTGTAAAAATTAAACCAGTAAGACCAACCTGCATCGAATCATTCCAAGAGTTTCCTGAGATGGGAAGGTTTGCCCTACGAGATATGGGTGCAACAATAGCTGCAGGA
>JAUXKJ010000047.1 GCA_030624325.1 Nitrososphaerota archaeon | reverse complement strand
GTAATATTTACTGGAATCATTACCATTGTTGCAATTAGCGTAGCTGTTGCCATTTATGACACAGATACTAGAGACGAAAACAAAATTCGGGTAGCTTATTTTCCAAATATTGGACACGTAGTACCAATTGTGGGAATTGAAACTGGAATTTTTTCTAAAGGATTGGGAAATGATACTAAAATTGAAACTAAACTTTTTGATAGTGGACCACAGGTAATTGAATCCGTTTTTGCAAAATCTATCGATATTGCATATGTAGGACCTGGACCAACAATCAATGGTTTTCTAAAGTCTGAAAAACTAGATGTAAAAATTCTTGCAGGCGCAGCAAGTGGTGGCGCAAGTTTAGTGATACATCCTAATTCACAAATTACTTCTGTGGAGGATTTTCCTTCAAAAAGAATTGCTGCTCCGCAGATTGGTAACACACAAGACGTTTCTTTAAGACACTACCTTTTAGAACACGGACTAAAACCTGCTGAGAAAGGCGGTTCAGTTGTTGTTTTTAATATTCCAAATCCTGATATTTACACACTCTTTGTGAAAGGAGAAATTGATGCTGCCTGGGTTCCTGAACCTTGGGCTACAATCTTAGTTGAGGAACTGGGAGGAAAGCGGTTATTTTACGAAGAAGAACTTTGGCCAGAAAATCAATTTGCATCAGTATTGTTGATTGGAAGAGCTGATTACATAAAAGAAAATCCACAAATAATTAGAAAATGGATTGACTCTCATGATGAATCTGTGAACTGGATTAATTCCAACTCTAAAGAATCAGAATTAATTTTTAACCAGTTTTTGGAAAAAACTTTTGGCCAGTCTTTACCAGAAAAAATTGTTAGTGAATCATTATCAAATCTTGAAATTACTTCAGATGCTATTAATGAATCAATTTACATTTTTGCTGAACGAGCTGACGAGCTAGGATATTTGGGACGTGACGGATATGACTTGGAAGGAATATTTTATGATGCAAAAGAGGATAAACTATGACAAAGCTTGAAGCAAAAAATATTGTGAAATATTTCAAACACGAAGGATACAATCTAAAAACAATTGGTGGACTTAATCTCAAAATCGAAGATGGAGATTTTGTTTGTCTAGTGGGACCATCAGGATGTGGCAAATCTACCTTTCTTAGAATTGCAGCTGGTTTGGATACACCAGACGAAGGAGAGATTTTTTTTGATGGCAAACCAATCACAACTACAGGACCTGAAAGGATAATGGTTTTTCAGGAGGGAGCACTGTTTCCTTGGCTCAAGGTTATCGATAATGTAGAATATGGGTTGAAAATAGCTGGTATTCCAAAGGATGAGAGGTCTCAAATATCTAAAAGATTCCTTGATATGATGCAGCTTACAAAGTTTGCACAATCCTATACATTTCAGCTTTCTACTGGAATGAAACAAAGAGTTGCCATTGCTCGAGCTCTTGTAATGGATCCTGATGTGTTATTGATGGATGAACCATTTGCAGCCCTGGATACACAAACAAGGGATTTGTTATTAGTTGAGTTACAACTAATCTGGCAGAAAACTAAAAAGACAATTGTTTTTGTTACTCACAATGTTGCCGAAGCAGTAGTTCTTGGAAACAAAGTAGTAGTATTGAAAAACAGACCTACTTCTGTTAAAAAAGAGATATCTATTGACTATCGTCGTCCTAGACTAACAGAAGATGAAAATCTTATGAAATTTCAAAAGGACATTCTTTCTGAGCTACGACCAGAGGTAAAAGGCCAATCGTCAGGTGAATAAATTGAAAAAAAATGTTGGAATAAAAATTGCATTTTATGTGATTTTAGTAGTTGTGTGGCAAATTGTTGCAATGGCTGACATTTGGCCAAATACCATTTTTCCTTCCCCCTATGAAGTAATGGAAGATTTGGCATATGGAGTTGCTGATGGAAGTTTATTTTTTGGTATAGCAACAAGTATGTGGAGACTGATAGTAGGGCTTACTATAGCAATTACTGGCGGAATGGTTCTTGGAATCTTTATGGCAAGAGTCGAAATTGTCAATCAAACAATAGGTTCTTTGGTTTTGGGCCTCCAATCCATTCCATCTATCGCATGGGTACCACTAGCAATACTATGGTTTGGTCTAACTGATACTGGGATAATTTTTGTAACTGCAATAGGAGCAATCTTTGCAGTAACAATCAATACATACACTGGAGTAAAAAATATCGATCCTCATTACATAGAAGCTGCTCGTAACATGGGGGCTAAGGGGAGTCAATTAATCACAACAGTATTGATTCCTGCTGCATTTCCCTACATGATCTCAGGATTCAAACAAGGATGGGCCTTTGCATGGAGAGGAGTTATTGGTGCTGAATTATTATTTTCATTTTTGGGTATGGGATTTCTTCTAAATGTAGGTAGACAGTTAAACGATGTTTCACAAGTAATTGCAATAATGTTGGTGATAATGGGAATTGGAATGTTAGTTGATGGAATTGTGTTTAAAAAAATAGAAAATAAAGTGATGTTTAGATGGGGATTAAGATAATTTTTTTAGGCTACTCTGTTATAAACTGAATTTAATTTGGATTCAATTTCCATGTTTTTATCTCTTGATTTTGCTTGGCTCTGAACGGAATTCAATAATTTTGAAGTAATTCCAGAACGTCTTGCCTTCATCATCATAGATTGATCATGGGCTGGTTTGCCTATTGGTTCTTCGACATCTAAATCGTCATTTTTTAACGCCTCTCGAAGGATTCGGTTCAACATTTCTGAAAAACTAACTGAGTGGTTAGATTTTAGAAGCATATTTGCTTGCTTGTTCCTAATTGTCCTTTCGAGTTCCGCCTCAAGTGAGATTGTGATTCTGCGCTTCATTTCTTACTATATCCTTATCATACTTGAAACTAAAGGACGGTGGAATTTTCAGCCAATACCAAGTTCCAAAAAGGTTAGGGACTGGCTCTATTCTATTCCGATTTGGATTTATGAATTTGAATGTAATTCAGGCTTTGTTCTAATTTTAAGTGAAATCAAAAATCCACCTATGATTATAATAATTGCAAAATACATCACAACAACATAATCAAAATAAAATGCTATAAAGCCTGCAATCACCGGTCCTATTACTGTTGCAATAGAAAGTGTTGAACTAAAAATCCCAGTTGATGTAGATTTTGGATTGTGTTCCATCAGATGAAAGTTGCCTCCAATGAATAGGAATGCCCAAGTTGCACCAACAAGTGACATAAACGGCATGGCCATCCACCATTCAGTAATTTGTGATAGACCAACAAAAACAAAAGTTGTGAGCCCTATTCCAATTTTGAATTTTGTTATATTCCTAATTTTTATTCTACTCGCCATCAAATTCATAATTATAAAAGCAGTCACTGTATTTGCAACGTAAACTATTGAAATCTCATAGAGTTGAGCACCCAACCGTTCCATCAGCATTAATGGTAAAATTGTCCAAACAGATGCAGCACCAATATGTCTCATTAAAAGTGACAAGAACAAAAATCTGTTTTTTGAAATAACACGTTTCATTGTTCCGGGTTCTACTATTTTTTGAGAAACAATATTTGGTAATCTAGTTGAGATAGCTAGGCCGACCAAAAAGAAACCAGCACTAATCAAAAAGATAATCTTTTCATCATTAGCAATTCCTGCTGCTACTATTCCAGCTAGCCAACCTAAAGCATGAAATGATATTACAGAAGCCACTTTGGCTTTTTCACGATTTGCTTCATAAGAATATGCAATCATTGCAGGAATCATAATACCAGTAGATATTCCTGCACCAATTCGTGCTAATAACAAAAATAAAACATCGTCAGCAAAGTAATGTAATCCAAATGTTATTGCACATCCAATAAATCCTGCCCGAATAAAAAGAAGTCTTGTTCCTTGTTTGTCTGAAATTCTTCCAAAATATATCTCTGATAGAATTTGCGCAAAACTAAATGAGGCAACAATAATTCCGATCTCAATTAAAGAATCGGTAACACCTTTTGCAATAATTGGCATGAAAACAAAAATTATGGCAATGCCACCATGTTGGAAAAAGGTCGTTCCTCTAACTAGATTATTTATGCTGACATGTTGCATTATAACTAATTATTCTAAATTTGTCTCCTAATTTGAAATAACCTATCTTAGTTTTTGTCTGGCAAGTTCTGCACCTTTTACTTGTGCCTTTATTTTGTTAAATGCAATTGCTCTTGACCTCGTTCTTAAGCCACAGTCAGGATTCACATAGATTTTTGTCGGATCCCCTAAGGCCTTGGCTGCATACAGTATTCTATCCCTCACAAGCTCTGGGGTTTCTATACTATCATTATGTACGTCAGTTACCCCTATTCCAATCTCGCCTTTGAATCCATATTCTCTGAATGATTTCAAAATTTGGTAACCTTTTCTTGCTTTATCATTTACTCCTAGATTCCATGTGTCGCGGTTTGCAAATTCAAGTGTATATTGTTGCACTTTGATCTCTGGCATCATAGGTGCCAATGCAATGTAATCATTTCCTGAAAAACAAGCATGAACTACAAACTTTGCGTTAATTCCTTTTACAGTTTCATTAATCGATTCTTTAAAGATATTCATCTCTGATGGATGTGAGGTTGCGGCTGGTTCATCAATTTGAATAATCTTTGCTCCAAGCTTAACTAGGTCT
>JAUXKJ010000018.1 GCA_030624325.1 Nitrososphaerota archaeon | reverse complement strand
GGGAATTTTAATTGTTGAAGACGTAATTGCAGTTATTTTAATTTCTTCATTACAGTCAGTTGCACTCGTTGGAACCGTATCAATTGAGAGTGTCGTAGTTGTGGTTGCAGTAGCTGCAGGATTAATTGTCGGTACGTTTACTATTGCCACAAAAATTATCCCGCCACTTATAGATAGAGTTGCAAGTGCTGAAAACAAAGAAATTTTACTTCTAAGCGTTTTGGGAGTATGTTTTGGTTATGCATTACTTGCTAATATTGTTGGATTATCAGTTGCTATTGGCGCATTTTTAGCTGGAGTACTAGTAGCTGAATCAAAATCTGCTGAAGTTTCCAAAATTCTATCTAGCCCAATTAAGGATATGTTTGTAGCAATATTTTTTGTATCGGTAGGGGCTCTTATGGATGTTAGCCAGCTTCAAAACTATATCTTCATAGCTCTTGCCCTAATTGCTGTTGCAATGGGAATGAAATTTGGTGGAAACCTGCTTGGAAATTTTGTTTTCAGACAGCCTCGACGAAAATCTCTCAGATCAGCCTTTACCCTAGCTGCACCTAGAGGAGAATTCTCAATAGTTATTGTTAAAACAGGTGTAGATTTAGGAGTAGTTAGCTCGTTTCTATTCCCTATGATAGGAGTCATCACAATAATTTCTGCCTTTATTTCGCCATTCTTATTTAGGGCAGCAGATAAAATAATTCCAAAAATAGCAAAGGCTTGAAAATGTCAGACGAAGAGATGAAAAAACTGTTAAGTAGGGTACATGAAAGTATCACGGTTTTTAATTATAATGGAAATAATGTTCCTTGCATAATTTTATCAGAAAACAGATTTTTTGAAATTATGAATAGAATTGCTGGAAAGCCTGTTTCAGTAGATACTAATCTTAACATACTGCAAAACAAGCTTGGCAATGTCTTTGTCGAGATATCCCTTGATTTTTCAGAAGGGGATATACATGATAAATTTTTACTTTACGCAAACAAATCTTTAGATTTTTTTGAATCCTTAGCAAAGACTTCAATGCTTGCGTTATCCTCTCCTCATTCTCAGGTAGCTCAAGAAAATGTCTTTATGATTCAGCTTCCAAAACCTGAAAAAGCAGTAAACGCCCTAGACGTCATTAAAAGGGGTTTACAACAAGCAGAAAATCCTTAATTTTTCACATATAATTTGTTTTGAATAATGAATGCAGTTGCCGGGATTTGAACCCGGGCCACGAACTTGGCAAGCTCGCATAATAACCAAGCTATACTACAACTGCTCAATCGATAAAGTTGGATTTTCTCTATTAAAGCATACTGTTATTTTTGACATCGTTTTTAATCTCGAAAATCCATATTAGGTTGTGGATGAAAAGCTTCAAGAAATAATTGAGAAAAAAATTAACGAAACTTTTTCCAACACAGATGAAATTTCTCAAATTATCAAATCGCTAGAGGTGTTATCAACTAACAAAGAATCCTTTGCATATGGGATTGTAATAGGACGACTGTACAATTCATTTTATTATCAATGTAGACGAGTCCTTAAAAGAAACCCAACAAACCTAGAACTTGCAGAATTTATTGAACTCTTAAAAAAACGACAATCTGAATTTTTAGAAAAATTTCGATAATAATTATTTTAATGGAATAACTTTGATAGTAGGAGTTCCAGGCAATTTTACACATGCATCTTTTAAGGATTTTTTAGCCACCTCTAGATGCTCTTTTTTTACATGCATCTCCATAATGATTTGTCCGGCTTTTACTCGTGCTGCCAAACTTACAGCTTTTCCAAATGCTCTTCTCATACCTTCTTGCAATCTATCTGCACCAGCAGCTGCAATCATTTTATTTTCCCGAAGTAACACATGTGGGTAAATTCTCATCTTAGAATAGAATCCAGATTCCCCGGCTACTTTTTCAACAGCTTTATTGGCTGCCAATCTTGTTGATTCTATTGCCATATGTCTAATCTGCATTTTTTCATTAATCAATAACTGAACACAATAGTCATAATCTCCAGCTTTACCTCCTTCGAATTTGGCAATTTTTATTTGTGGTTTACCTTTGATGTATTTTTTTCTTGTATAAGGCTGTCCGTTACCTCTTCTGTAATTTTCACCATGCATGTTATCACTAAACTTTAATGCCCATATTTTAACGGTTAGCCTATTTGTTATCCGACGCACCCTTATATGGTAATATCAAATTTCCACCATGTCTCAAGATACAGAACCTCAAGTAGAAGGAATCTTGGTAAAAGATCAAACCCTGATCTCAAACAAAAAAATGCAAAACGAACTTGAGCAGAAAGGTTATGGAGAAGTAACTAAAAAAAAATTTTTCTTAAAACCATTTGAATCATTCTATCTTTTGCATTTAGAAAAGCTCAAACTGACAAAAGGAAAACAGAGAATTGATTTTAATTCTCTTATGGAATTATGTATTAAAAATGATGAAGACGCACTAACGAAATTTCTGATATATCGTGATTTGAGATCAAGAGGATATACTGTAAAAGATGGATTTGGATTTGGGACGGACTTTAGAGTTTATGAACGAGGGGATTTTGGTCAAAAAGGAGCAAAATATTTGATATTTGGTATGAGTGAAGGAAAACAAGAAAAAATCGGTAAATTACAAAAAAAGATTCAACAAATAATTCAGATGGGCAAAGAACCAATTGTTGCAGTTATTGAAAGAAGAGGAGAAGTAATTTATTATAAAATGTCAAAGATAAATTTTCAAAAAAATACTTCGAGACAAGATTTGAAAATTTCTAATTTTTCATGAAAGGCTTACGGCCCATTCTGGAGAATAAATTAAAAGATTATTTTTTACTGCGTACTCAAAATCGTAAACTTTCAAATTCTTTGTCTCATTTTGCCATAAATTCTCAAAATCTTTTGTTTTAATTTCAACACGTGATTTGTCATTCCAGGAAGTAAACACGTCAATTGATTCAAAATTTCTATTTTGAGGATCAAATGTTTCATTTGAAGTTCCCGTAAAAGCAATTACATCGTCATTTTCATCACGGAAAATTCCAATTTTTTCATCAAAGGTACCATAAACTTCTTCAGAGATTGGCATTGCAATCTTTATCTTTAATTTGTTATGCTGAATCATCTGGTAGAGCATTTGAAATTTTTTTTCTGGCTTACCGTTCATTTTGAAAAAATTTTTTCCAGTTTTTTTACTGTATAATTTTGATAATACGTTTAGATCAGATGTTCGTAATCTATGGCCAGTAACTATTCTAATTTGCACATTATTACTTACAAAACTTTTTAGACCAAAATAGTATGCTGTAAGACTCTTCAAGGCAACGTATTCTACTGCCCTGTCATACTCTATGCAGTTATCAAGACAGGGGAGAAAAAATTCCTCAATTAGATTGTCTCTATCGGAACGATATTCTTCTTTCAACGAAAGATCCTTCAAGCCCAATAAATTACAAACACTAGTTTCTTATTTAAAGAAAATTATTCTTTCATAGAATCATATTATTCGAATCAATCCTTCGCATTTCATATATAGCCTAAACAATCCATTCCAATTATGAACAAAACCATAAGCTTAGCAACACTGGCAGGTGTAGTATTGATTTTGGCATTTGCAATCAATCTTTCACCTATAGATAATCAAGCAACAGCTCAAGAAACAACTCCATTTCCTTCAAGGGAAAAAGTGATTTCAGTCACTGGAACCGCTACTACATCAGTTGACCCAGACCGATTAGTAATTCAATTCGGAGTTGAAACTCAAGAAAAAACTGCAAAGGCTTCTCTTGAAACAAACTCTCAATTGATGACAAATGTTGTCAATGCAATCATGGCAGTAGGAATTACTGAAGATGAACTAAGTACATCACGAATGAACATTTCACCAATCTATGATTATTACAACGAACCTCAAGGAAAGCGTACCCAAGAACTTGTCGGATATAGAGTTTCTAACATCCTAATGGTTGAGACTCCAAGTCTTGATAAGGCTGCAGACATCATAGACGGTGCTGTGGAGGCAGGAGTAAACAGAATTGATAGCGTTTACTTTTCTTTGTCACCACAAAAACAAACACAATTCAAAGATCTCCTACTTGAAGACGCAGTAATGAATGCAAAATCAAAAGCTGAAAAAGCATTGGCTCCATTAAATCACAAAATTATTGGAGTAAAGTTAGTTTCTCTATCAGAATTTGGAATGCCGCCACCAATGCCATATCTTCGAGACGGATTTGTTATGGCCGAATCTGCATCTATGAAGGCTGCAACCCCAGTGTTTTCCTCAGACCAAGACATTACAACAACAGCTAGCGTAATTTTCCTAATAGGAAGTAATTAACTTCCTCTTTTTTTCTTTTAAATGCAAATCAATTAATTTTTTATTAAAATCAATGCTCCCGTCGGGATTTGAACCCGAGATCACTACCTTGAGAGGGTAGTATGCTTAGCCGGACTACACCACAGGAGCTAGGTAAAAACCATAATAATTCGCAATTTAAAGGAATGTTTTGACATTACATGTTTTTGTAAATTTTAGTAAGTTGGTTACTTTATAGAAAATTCAATCAAAGTTTTTTTGTGGATTACAAAAAGATATTGGAAGATTTTTCATTAACAAAATTTCCTGTAGCCCTTGGTGGATGTAGAAAAGAGGGAAACAATTTTGGTTGTTGTGAATATAACATTACAGTCTTTGATGAAAAAAATGAAAAAGATAGAATTATCGAAGTTGGAAATGAATTTGTAAAAATTCATCATGGGTCACTTGAAGAATCTAGACATGAAATTCTTGCACAATATGACAATTTGGAAATTCTCAACGATGAACAATGGGAACTCAGAATTTTCTTATCAAAAATTAAAGAAAAAAAAGAAAAAATCTTCAAAACGTATGCAAAAAGTTGCTTAATTGATGCTGCAGTTTGTGCAACCAAAACCAAAGACGGACTAAAAAACTCAGATCCTTTCGCATCATCTTGGATTAAGTGCTCAGCATTCTTTATAGCCGATGCAATTTCTATTCTAAATTCAAAAAGACCAAGCCCTGCACACATGTTAGAAAATCTACGACACTTTGAAAAAAACAAAATTAACGAAAATTTTTCCATAGTTAATGATACTATTGGAATAGAAAGAGCCACACCGTCTCTACTTTCCAGAATGTGTAAATCAACAATGGGTTTTTCTGACATGGTTGAACAAAATGATCACTCTAAAATAATTCAAAAAAAGAATGACTATTTTTTAAAAAACTCTCTAATTTCAGATTGTTATTTCTACTTGGGTTACACTAACAGAAACAACTTTATAAAAATAAAGGATATTCTTCACGAAAAACCTGAATTAATTCACGTTTTAAAAGTAGCCTTTGATGTGGATAATGATCAGGTCAAAATCGGACAACAAGCTGATGTTCTTCATAAAACAGCTAACGATATGATTACCCTAATATCCTGATTCGCCCTTCAGATTGGATTGATAACTTTTAAAACTAGGGATAAGTTCTCCCCTCCATGGTAGATCAAGCATGTGGATGCGAAGCAGATAGCGGCGATCCAGATTATTCATGTGATTGTGCAATGCAGGGTCATTGTATTTGTAGTCAAGATTGCAAATGTAACACAAATGTTTGCAAAGAAGCCGTAAAAGCATTGTGATTTTTCACAATTTTTTCTTTTCTTTTTATTAATTACTATGATTCTTCTTCGATTCCCCAAGATTTTACTAATTCTTTTTGAAAAGATTCAGCTTGTTTTTCATTTAGTATGTCACCACAATTTTTGTGGGTTGGTACAACTGTCATTCCAGACAATTTGAATTCTACTTCATACATGTGAATTTTTGTACAATCGCACATTTCCTAAACAGACAAAAATCACGCCTCTATATTTGCTTATTTGAATAACCTTTAAACAAGGAAATTGGCTATTATTCATACTTGAAAGCTTTACTTGTTATTTTATCACTTTTTACAATCTTACTTACTGGTAGCTTCACTCAATCCTCCTTTGGACAAGCCGACATTTTTAGTGGTGGTGTAGATCATCCAGGAAAATGGTGGGTTGGTGAAGGATTAAAGAAAGGTGATTATTTTGAATACAATCTTTGTCATGTAGATTATAGGGAATGTGCTGATTTTGAATTACATCTCTGGATGGAGGGTGAAATTACTGTAGGTACTGAACAAAAATGGCTCGCTCAGGTTGTAGTTTATGATAGAAACAAAATTGTCAAAGGTAACATGGAGCTTGGAAAAATCGCTCCTGAACCAACCGGAGGAAGTTCTGAACTTGGTCCTTATCGTGGTGCATTCAAAACATCAATCGTTTGGCTGTCAGCATTTGCAACAGCAGATATTGGAGTCTCAGGAAAAGGTCCCAAAGAATTTAGCCTACCTTCATGGGGGAAGATTGCCAACATTGGTGGTCAACAAATTATTCCAACTGCTTTAGAAACTGTCTCAGTACCAGCTGGTACATATGATACTGTGCGCTTAGAATGGAAAACAGGTGGCGCAATAAGTAAAGTTTGGGTTTTAGATGGCTTTCCTTTCCCAATTAAAGGAGAAACTTGGACTCATGTTTCTGAGGGAATTCCACCACCAGAATATCAATTTCAATTATTAGACTACAAAGAAAATGTAAGTCAAGATCCATTTCAAGGAATAGTTTCAACAGAAGAAAAACAAGCTACCAGTGGATGCCCACAAAATTTTGAATTGGGAAGTTTACGAAAAAATACAAGAGATGCCAAGTATCTTATTGATATAAAATATGGTCCTAAAACTCCTATTACAGGTTGTGATATTAAATGGATTCTGAAATTCAAGAATAAATTTGATGAAACTGCATTTTTAAACCAAGTTCAGTATGACATTTG
>JAUXKJ010000055.1 GCA_030624325.1 Nitrososphaerota archaeon | reverse complement strand
GTTGATTCTTGGTATGTTCAAATTTGTGTAATCGTTGTGATAGTCAAAGATTATCACAGTACCATTTAATTTTGCAATTCGTTTAGCAAGTAGAGATACCAGATTACTTTTTCCCATACCTGTCATGGCAAGAATTCCCAAATGCCTTGAAACAGTTTTGTTGAGATTAATTTTAGCTTCTATCTGGGGGTTCCTCAGAAGCGTTCCAATCTTAATCCATTCTTCTGAATCTGGCCCAAATATAATTTCCAAATCCAGTTTTGTAGCTTCAAGGATCTCAGTTCCAGGCAGAGGAGGAATTGCAGGAACAATTGATTGGCCTTTTTGTAATTGTTTTACAAAACCCAAAATTATAATATTTGCTGCATATCCTTTATCACGACTATTAATGTCTGCAATCTCTTTACTTTCTAGAGCTTCATCATAATTTCGAACATCTGAGAGAGCTTGACTTGTTACAAATGATCTTTCAACCAACCCAAGCAGTTTTCCTTCATTTGAATCAATTATAACATATTCGCCCACAGAAAGAGGTCTTACAGTCTGAGATGAAACATTTGTAGGTTTTGACTCTCCAGTAACTACGCCTAAATTCATTCTAACACCTCTCTGGAACCAATTTCTGTTTTTATTCCATAAAGACTAACTAGTTTTGACAAATCATTATTGCTGATTTTACATTTGTTGTGTGCTAGTTTTAATGCATAGGGATATCCAGCGACACTGTTTTTGTAGAGTTTGTTTAAGGTAGATTTTATGAAATCTTCAGTTTGATGTTCTCCCAAGAATTCTAGTTTTATTAATGGTGTAGATTCACTCAGTCTAGCAAATACCGATGATATTGCTTTATCTTTTCCAAATTTTTTGTCGTTGAATATTTTACTAAATCCTGGTTGTTTTGTTGCATGATTATAGTAGAAAATATCTCCTGCTGTTGAATCCATATCCATAAATTGAGATTTTGTGTTTGAAGTTTTAGAAACAAAAATTACATTTTCTTTTTTCTTGATGGTTTTAATAATAGATGAGGTTAATGATGCTTGTCTTGTCATAAATTGAGAATACAAGGAACCATCCATCAATACTAAATCCGATTTTTCAATACTAGCATTACAGGCATCTATTTCCATTTTACTTGCAACAGTGGATAAATCCGAATATGGGTATCCTAATCCCTGGTCATGTAAGTCTATGATAATATCGCCATCTGATTTTATAGAGACAGCTGTGACTACCCATAATTCCAATCCCTGAAATTTAGTACTGTTAAAACTACTATCAATACCGGCAGTAATTACTGCTTCTTTGACAGGTTTGTATTCTGTCCAATTTTTCCTTGCTTTTTGAATTATTTTGTCAAATTTGGGACCTTTAAGCAGAGATAACGTTTGTTCTCGCTTTTTTATTGCGGCCTTAAATACAGTATTTAGCATACGGAATCTTATCATAAGTGGATAAAATCTTTGGCTTACAAATTTGGTTTACAAAATAATAGCTTACAATTCATTTATTATCATAATTTTCTTTAATCGATTGGTTTGAAAAAAATTGGATTATTAGGTTGCGGGGCAATTGGAACCCAAATTGCAATGGCAATTGATTCAGGCTCAATTCCTGCTCATCTAACCCAAGTTTATGATAAATCTGAAGAAGCAAGCCAACGTCTTGTGGAAAAACTGAAAAACAAACCAAACATAGTTGAAAATTCTCACCTACTATCATCAGGACCAGTCGATTTAGTAGTTGAAGCAGCATCCCAAGACGCAGTCAAAGATGTAGCACTATCTATTCTACAAAACAAAAAGGACTTGCTGATAATGAGTGTCGGGGCATTACTTGATGAATCAGTTTTTGATGTTCTAACAGACGCCTGCAAAGAATTTAAAAAAACAATCTATCTTCCTTCAGGTGCAATTGCGGGTCTAGACGCAATTAAATCAGTTAAAGGTGAGTTAGATTTGCTCACATTAACGACAACAAAACATCCAAGATCTCTTAAAGGTGCAAAATTTTTTGAAACCTCAAACCTAGATTTAGATTCACTAAAGGAAGCAACCACAATTTTTGAAGGACAAGCTCATGAAGCTGTAAAACTTTTTCCAGCAAACATCAATGTAGCTGCTCTCTTAAGCTTATGTGGACTAGGAAGTAAAAACACAACCGTCAAAATAGTAGCTGATCCAAATACTGACAAAAATACTCATGAAATAAAAGCAACCGGCAAATTTGGTACAATCTCAATCCAAGTTCAAAACGTTCCTGACTCATCCAATCCCAAAACAAGCAGGCTTGCAATTTTGTCAGCAATCGAGCTACTCAAATCAATCTGTAGCGATGACATTCAGATAGGCACATAATTTTGGCAAAATTTGCCATAATTACATAATTATCCGAATTTTTCATACAACAACTCTTTCTTTAAATCCTAAAAAAAACCATTTTGTATGGAAATGCTAGTTCAACAAACCAGTAAACTACAAGATGAAATTCTTAGACTAAAGAAGCAAAAGGACGTAGTTATTTTAGCTCATAACTACCAGATTCCTGATGTACAGGATGTAGCAGACTTTGTTGGTGACTCTTTAGGACTATCACGACAAGCTGCAAAGGTTGACAACAAAACAATTCTGTTCTGTGGTGTACACTTTATGGCAGAAACTGCTGCAATCATTAGTCCACAAAAAAAAGTTTTGATTCCAGATTTGGAAGCTGGTTGTTCTTTATCTGACTCTATAACCTTAGACGACTTATGTAGATGGAAAAATGAACATCCAGGTGCAATTTCAGTAGGTTATGTAAATACAACAGCTGAAATAAAATCTGAATTAGATTATTGTTGTACTTCTTCTAATGCAGTAAATGTTATTAATTCCATTCCAAAAGATAAAGAAATTCTATTCCTTCCAGATATGTTCTTAGGAGCTTATGTGTCTAAAATCACGGGAAGAAATAACATGCACATTTGGGCTGGAGAGTGTCACGTTCATGCCGGTATCAAAGCAGAAGATGTGCAAGAGAAACTTGATCAAATGACAAATGCCGAATTTTTGGTCCATCCAGAGTGTAGTTGCACAACTCCCATGTTATACGATATAGCAGTAGGTGATTATGACAATAGGCAGGTACACATCCTCTCAACAGAGGGAATGATGAATCATGTGAAAAATTCTTCCTCACAACAATTCGTAGTTGCTACTGAGACAGGAATTTTGTATAGAATGAAACAACAAAATCCAGAAAAAACTTTTGTTCCTGCATCAGAAAAAGCAGAATGCCAGTATATGAAAATGATTAATTTGGAAAAAGTTTACTCTTCTTTGTTAGAAGATAAATACGAGGTTAAAGTTCCTAAAGAAATTGCAGATAAAGCTCGTCTTTCGATTGAAAGGATGCTTTCTATAAGCTAGAATCGGAATTTCAAATATTAATTATTATGAATTTACTTGACTACTTCTAAAGTAAGATCAATTCCTGAAACAGAATTTGTAATTTCTCCAACAGAAATCATATCCACTCCTGATTTTGCATAGGATTGTATGTTTTTAGAATTTATTCCCCCTGAAGCTTCTAGCTTTACACGTTTTCGAAGTTTAGCTTTTTTTAGATTTTTAATAGTTTTTGAAATTTCTTTTGTACTAAAGTTATCGAGCATAATTATAGTTGCGCCACTTACTGCTGCCAAAAGAGCATCCTCTTGATTTTCTACTTCCACTTCAATTATCTTGTATTTTTTTCTAGCTTTAGAGACTAAACGAGAGAGTGAACCTGACACAGCTAGATGATTATCTTTTAACATCACCAATTTATCTAACGACATTCTGTGTTTTTCTCCCCCACCAATGTTTACTGCTTCTTTGTCAAAAAATCGCAAGCCAGGTGCAGTCTTTCTTGTAGCGTAGAGTTTTGTTCTTGGGTTAATCTTTTTGATTTTTTCAACTAGATTACTGGTCTGCGTGGCAATACCGCTCATTCTTGAAAGTAAATTCAATGCAGTTCTTTCACAGGAGAGAATTGAATAAACTGGGCCTGCTATTTCTAAAATAGTCTGTCCTGCCTTAATTTTACTTGCATCTTTTTTAATTATGGTCACTTTATTTCCTTTTAATACGAAAATATCTTGAG
>JAUXKJ010000057.1 GCA_030624325.1 Nitrososphaerota archaeon | reverse complement strand
GAGGTGGTGTTGCATACTTGGCACACATTGGGGGATTTGTGATTGGCTTGGCGACAGGATTTCTATACAAAAAAATCTATGGTTCAGATTCTACCTATGGCAGAAGGTATGGCTGGAAAGGAGATTACTAAGTCACTCATCTTTCATATTGCATGAATATTCTTATCAAAATTGCAAAATAATGACTAGATTTATTTACCAAGAATTCTACATCCAAAGAAGAAAATGACTTCTATGGATAAGGCTGGAATTGGAATTGCAATAGGAATTACAATAATAGCAGTTGCCATCGCAGGATCTGGTACAAATTTTCAAGATGAAGGCTCAAGTGGTAGTCCATTTGTTGCTCCACCTATGACTCAATCAGCTATGGAAAAAGAAGAATCCCTGGCAAGTCAAAAATCGATGGAACAACTTATGCGAGAACAGCGAGAACAGTTTACGGAAGGAACTGGAGATGTTTCAGTATCCGCTCCTAGAGTTGAAGATGTAGGTCCTCAAACTGTAACTATTTCAATGCCAAGTGGAACATCAGTTCCAGGCTGTGAAGAAACAAATGCTTGCTTTATTCCAGCATCAGTCACTGTTAATACAGGTGATACTGTTGTTTGGTCAAATGATGATACTGCTGCTCACACTGTAACAGGTGGAACACCAACTGGAGGACCAGATGGTTCATTTGACAGCGGTTTAGTGATGGCAGGAAGTTCATTCGAAATAGTTGCTGATACTTCTGGTTCTTATGATTACTTTTGCATGGTTCATCCTTGGATGATCGGTGACCTACGAGTAAACTAGTTTTTAAAAAATAAATCAAACTTCATTTAGACATATTTATGCCTCTGATCACAGTATCACTATATCCTGGACGATCCGATAAACAAAAAGAAGATTTTGTAAAGGCAATTACAAAGTCTGCAGTTGAAATTCTAAACACAAAAGAACATCATGTGATTGTAGTTTTTGAAGAAAATCCACGAGAAAATTGGTTTATGGCAGGAAAAAAGCTATAATCTATCTTTTTATTTTATTTTATATTTACAGAATTCATGCCAAAGATTGCAATTGTACAATTCAAAGCTTCTATAAATAAAGATCATAATCTTGATCGAATTCTTAATTTTATAGAAAAAGCTGCAAAAAAAGAGGCACAGCTATGTGCCTTTCCTGAATTTATGATGTTTTATACAACTTCTTCACAAACTCCAAATGAGCTTGCAAGTCTAGCAGAAAAAATTAACGGAAAATTTGTGACTGAAATTAAATCAGCTGCTAAAAAAAATTGCATTAATGTTGTTGGAACGTTTTATGAAAAAAGTAAAAAAAAGAATCGCGTATATGATTCAGCTTTTTTAATTAATAATTCTGGCAAAATACTATCTACTTATAGAAAAATTCACCTATACAATGCTCTTGGCTTTAGAGAATCTGATAAAATGACGCCAGGCTCAAAAATAACTTTGCCTTCAAAAACTTCCGTTGGAAGACTTGGCATGCAAATTTGTTATGATTTAAGATTTCCAGAAATGTCACGTATTCTTGCGTCTGCAGGCTCTGAGATATTGGTTGTACCTTCTGCATGGGTCAGAGGGAAGATGAAAGAAGAACATTGGCTAACCCTTAACAAAACTCGTGCAATCGAAAATGGGTGTTATGTGATTGCCCCAGATCAGGTAGGAAACATTTACTGTGGTAGAAGTGTTGTAGTAGACCCTTTTGGAAAAATATTACTTGATATGAAAAAACGTCAAGGAATAGGCTATGTTAACATTTCACTTGATAAAGTAAAGCAAACAAGAAAGGCATTACCTCTTCTTAAAAACAGACGTACTGATCTTTATCGGAATTTTAGGATTTAGCAGACTTTGCTTTGCAAGAAATATTTGAACATCTTCTAACCCACTTTTGTCGTCTAGTATAGCGAAACAAAATTATCGGCCATGAACAAAACTCACACTGAATTTTTGTAGCTCTAAGCCTTGCTTTTTGGAAAAGAGGAGATGATGCTTTGCATCCATTATAATAATTTGAACAGCCAATAAACCTCTTTTTTGTTTTATTGGATCTTATTACCATTAGTTGTCCAATATTACACTCGGGGCAATCAACAAGACCATTTTTTGGAGAATTAGTTCCTAAGATGATATACATTTTTTTTTTGGAAGACCAAGATAGGTATCCAGTATTATCAAAATATTGATTAATTTCGTTTTTTAGTATAGTAATTTTTCTTTTTGTTGGATTTACACTATTTCTAAGAGTACGAACTTTTGTTTGAACAATTTGAGATGAACTTTTTTGTAATCCCATGAGTTACTAGATTATTTTTACTTTATGAAACCCGTTGAACAATTTTTATAGGGATTCTTGTCAGCGACATTTGTGGAAAAAGTTTGTGTTATTGGTGCTGGAAGTACCAAATATGGAAAATTAGAAGAAAGTATTTCAGATCTTACCGTTCAAGCTTCTGCTGATGCAATACAAAGTGCAGGTATTGTACCTAAAGACATCAAAGCAGGATACATTTCAAATGTTTTTGGAGTAGCTGATAAACAAGTTCACTTAGGACCTGTAGTAATGAGTAATCTAGGAATTCCTGAACGACCATCTTTGTCTATAGAGTCAGCATGTGGTAGCGGTTCAGTTTCTTTTAGAGAAGCATATGCTAATGTTGCAGCGGGATTTTACGACGTAGTTTTGGTAACTGGTGTAGAAAAAGTAACACAGACTGGTACAGAATGGACAACAACTTACTTTTCATACTGTTCAGATTTCTTTTATGAAGGACAATCTGGTGCATCTTTTCCTGGACTGTTTGCATCAATGGCTCGCGCATACTTGACAGAGTTTAAAGCAACAGAAGAAGATTTTGCAATGGTTGCAGTAAAGAATCATGAAAATGGTTTTTTAAATCCTAAAGCACATATGCGGAAAAAAATTACAGTTGATGATGTAATGAATTCACCAGTTGTTGCAAGTCCACTAAAACTCTATGATTGTTGTCCTTTCTCTGATGGTGCAAGCTCTGTAGTAATTTGTAGTGAAAAATTTGCTAAAGATCACTCAAAAGACTACATCCAAGTAATTGGTTCAGGTAGGGGTGGATCACCTGCTGCACTACAAGGACGTCAGCATTTAACAACGATTCCAAGTACCAAGATTGCATCTGAGGCTGCATACAAGATGGCTGGAATAACTCCAAAAGATGTTGATTTTGCTGAAGTTCATGACTGTTTTACAATTGCAGAAGTTGTTGATACTGAAGACCTTGGTTTCTTTGCAAAAGGAAAGGGAGTTGATGCAGTACGAGAAGGACAAACAAAAAGAAACGGTGAAGTACCGATTAATCCTTCAGGAGGGCTAAAATCCAAGGGACACCCTATCGGTGCCACAGGTGTAGGACAGGTGGTTGAAGTTTTTGACCAGCTTACTGGTAAGGCAGGCGAAAGGACTGTAAATGATGCAAAAATTGGTTTAACTCAAAACTTTGGCGCCACAGGTGCCAGCTGTGCTGTACATATATTCCAAAGTGTGTAAATTGTCAGCAAAACAGCAATTTATTGATGCAGCCAAAGCAGGAAAAATTCTTGCAAGAAAATGTAAAAAATGTAGCGAGCTTCATTTAGCAACAGTATATTTTTGTCAAAACTGTGGAAATCGGGATTTTGAAGATGCTCCATTAGATGGAACAGGTTCTGTGGCAACCTTTACGATAATTACAGTTCCTCCAGCTGGTTTTGAAAAATATACTCCCTATGCTTGGGTTGTACTAAAATTGGATAATTCAGAACTCAGGGTTTCTGGATTTATGGCAGGAATTTCAAAACCAGCTGATTTGCCAGTTGGGGCTAGAGTCAAAATTGTAGGTTTCGACGATCGGGGAATTCTCATCGAAAAACAGTAAACCAATTTTACTTAAATTATTAAAAAAATTCAAAAAAGATTTTTTATAGCTTTTTCCATCCTAAACTTTTATGTCAG
>JAUXKJ010000110.1 GCA_030624325.1 Nitrososphaerota archaeon | reverse complement strand
GATTGACCACGCATTAAGTAACGTTTTATTATTAATATATCTATGAAAAGTTAATAACTTTTAATGCTAAACTTATAAATAATTTAATAAAAATCTCCTCATGCCTATTGTTTCTATCTCATTAAATGATGAAATTCTTGCTGAAATTGACAAGTTAAAAAAATCGATGGGTTTCTCAGGAAGGTCAGAAGCTATACGAGCTGGAATTCGAAACTTTGTTTCCGAAGAAAAACAAAAAAACGAACTGACAGGCAATGTTCACGCAATCCTCTTAGTTGTACATAATGATGAATTTGATCATGTGGTAAATGGAATAAAACATAATTTTGAAGATCTAATTACGACTCATCTGCATAGCAAAATTGAAGGTGAAAAATGTATGGAACTATTTATCATTGATGGAGCAGCAGATAGAGTTACCACTATAACAAAAGATTTTCAAACAAATAAAAAAATGGATACAGTTAAACTTGTCACTTTATGAATAAGACAAAATCAATAACCTTAACAACTTTTTTGATATTGGTTGTTTTAGTTCCAATTAATAATGTTTATGGGCACGGATGGGGTTTGGATATAACTAATATTGATTTTAATGGAAGAAAAATTACAGTTTCTGTTGAACTTCCCCAATACTTTGAGGAATCTGAAGATAAAATAATCAAAATTATTGCTTTTGATGAAGAAGAAGAACAAAATGCAAAAAATGTTACATTTCTAATTGGTTTATATAAAAATGATAAAACTGTTTTTCGAAATTATTTTTTTACTCCTGATGGAGATTTATCAATTCATGTAAAACCAACTGAAGATGGTGAGACAGAAATTTTAGCCCAACAAGATTCCCTTCTTGGTGCTTGGTATGAGACAGAAGAGCAACCTATAGAATTAGTAGGCCCAATTTTTGAATCTGGAGGATTGTTTCATTTTGAAATTGAACTAAGAACAATTGATGAGCCTACAAACATTGTAGAAGATTTAGGAACGTACATAGCTGATGTTAGTATAGCAGAAACAACACGTTTTGATGGAAAAGATCTGGAAGGAAATATAGTTCCTTTTAGAATGAAATCATATTTTGATAAAATTACAAGTTTTCAGTTTGATCCACAAAAAAATCTTGTAACATTTGAAATGCCTTTTGATTGGAGTGAAAATGCAATTTCACATATACCTGTTGTTCATGAAGAGGTTCATTTTCCTAAAGAGTTTGCTGATTTTTTGACACCTAGCTATATTGGTAAAGTAAATGGAATTAAAATCTTCAAATCAAATGTAATAGTTGATGATTATACTGAACAAGACGAACGAATTGTTCATTTTATACTTATCCAAGACGATCTCAAATATATTAAAAACCAACAGAAGATGTCTGAAGCAGAAATGCCTAGTTTTATGCTATTTACTCTCGAAGCAAGTGATAAAATAGTATTTCCTATGACAGCCTATACCAGAGATGAACAATTTCAGATTGACCTTTCATGGGATCCTTTAGAGATAGAACCAGGTAAAAATACGAAATTCATTTTTACTATACGTGATGTGGCAACTGGTAATCCTCTTAGACAATCATCATATAATTTTGTAATTTTGCAAAACAATGTTGAGGTTTATAGAACTTCTGGATTTGCACAAATTGGAGGAGAATATGAGGAGTATATGTTTTCAGAAAGCCAAATAGGACCAACTGTAATTAGATTTGAAAATATTAGAAACACTGGTTTGAGTACTGAGTTTGGATTACTTGTAGTACCAGAATTTGGAATGATAGCTTCCTTAATGTTGATTGTAGCAATAACTTCCATGATAGTTTTAACTAAAAAATTTGAAAAAATTCATTTCAAATGTTAAAAAAAAGTTATGCTTGGTTTCATGGAAACATTGCAAAATTCTTTAGATAATTAATTTTCTAAATCAAACTGAAATTATTCCGTTTTCGAGAAGGTATTTGATTGCATTTGCAAAGTCATTATCTGAAATCAAACCCTCTGACCACCATCCAGCGTTATTTCTTACCCAATCAGGTATTGTTGCGTCTTCATTTGTTTGATGACTAAGTGGAACTTTGATAATGTCCTGTTTTATCATAAATTCAATTCCACTTGCAAAATCATTGTCACTAATTTGTCCTTCAGACCACCAACCAGCATTGTTTCTTACCCAATCCGGAATTGAAATTTCATCAGAAATTTCGTTTTGTGTATGAGTGTTTATTCTATTAACTACAACAGGAATTCCAACTCTTGCCAAACTATTTCCATTTAAATTATCAAATTGTAGTGTTATTGGTCCTGTAACACCTTGTGGAATAACAAATTCTATTATGTTACTTTCTTCTTTAGAACCGGTACTAGTTCCACTTTGAGTGAAAATTTCCTTTCCTTCATGTATTATTGAGACATCATAACTAACTATTACAGGTCTGTTTATCAAAAAAACATCTGTGATACTAAAGTAAAAAGTTGTTTTAGAACCTGATTTAATGTCTCTAGGTTCCCAATCTAATGTAATTCTAAATTGACCGTTACCAGTTACAGTTTCTAGAGGGAGATTATTTTCACTTGGTCTTAATAGAAATTCCATTTCATCTTGTTGTTTATTTTTCTCGGCTAGAGTAAAAAGTTCGTTTTG
>JAUXKJ010000088.1 GCA_030624325.1 Nitrososphaerota archaeon | reverse complement strand
GTTCAAAAATATCAGTAATGTTTGTTCCAGCCAAATTCTTTCTTGGTGCAGCAAAAGAAGCACTAGAAGCTGGAATAAAACTTTTAGTTGCAATTCCTGAACATGTTCCAGTTCGAGATACTCTAGAACTACTTGAACTATCTAAAAAAAATGATGCCATAATAATAGGGCCAAATACTCCTGGAGTTTTAATTCCAGAATTAATCAAGTTGGGAATAATGCCTGCCAGTCCTTTCAAGTCTGGTAATATTGGAGTTCTATCAAAAAGCGGAACTTTGTTGTATGAGATTTCATATAACCTTACCGAGGCGGGATTCGGTCAATGCATTACACTTGGCATAGGCGGAGATCCAATTAATGGAACTAGGTTAATTGATGCATTCGATATGCTTGTTAATTTTCCAAATTTGGAAGGAATTGTAGTTGTTGGAGAAATAGGAGGAGACGCGGAGGAAACTTTGGCGCAACATGTTATTAATACAAATTTTAAAAAACCAATTGTGGCGTATATTGCAGGGAGAGCGGCTCCCAAAGAAAAGAGGATGGGACATGCAGGAGCAATAGTTTATGGAAATTATGGTTCTGCTGAATCCAAAGTTTCTATGTTTAACAAAGCAAATGTTCCTGTTGCAAAAAGACCAGCCGAAGTAGCTATGCTATTGGCAGGAAAATTGAAAAAAACAAGCGCTTAGAATAAAAGAGTGTCTTTTGAGGAGGATTACATGCCAATTACAGACCCAGAAAAAAAGCAAATTGCTCAAAAGGCTCGTCTTTACATGAAAATCTGTTTTTACTGTGGTGCAAGAAATTCTATGGCAGCTAAAAGATGTAGAAAATGCCACAATAGCTACCTTCGACTAAAAAATAGAACACTGGGCATAAAGAAGTAGAAATTATCTTAACCTAAAGACACAAAAAGTTCCTCTATTGTAAAACTTTTGGACCGGTCGTCTAGTGGCTAGGATGACGCTCTCACACAGCGTAAAGATGAAATCATCTCGCTAAGGTCATGGGTTCAAATCCCATCCGGTCCATTAATTTTTAATTTTACTAAATTACTTTGAGATTTGATGAGGAAAACATACTAGTAAAATTGATATACAATTCCCGAATAAAGAAATTATAGACATGAAAAACAACGAGAAAAAATGGAAGATGGAATACTTGGAATCTCTTCCTCAACAAGACTCTGATAAGCAAGAAATTAACCAAGAATCAACATAAAAATATTTTCTGGTGAATACATGTCTTCTGAAATCGATAAAATATTAGAGGGTTGTGTCAACAAGGTCGTCTTAATCAAGCTAAAAAACAAAAGTACAATACGAGGAAATCTGCAGATTTTTGATCAACACATGAATCTGCTTCTTACTGAATCTCAAGATATAACCGGAGATGAGGTAAAGAACCTTGACAAGATTATCCTACGTGGAGATAACATACTAATTGTTTCTCTTCCCGAAGAGAAATGATTAGATAATAAACAATCCTACCTCCTGTAATGCTAACGAAATGTCCGATACAGGGTTTTGTTATGAAAAATGTAGTTATTTTTGGCGGTATGCAGACCTTTTTAATTTATTGTAAAGAATATACATCAAGAATTATTTAGTTAGTAGATGACAGAACAATGCGAACATTTCAGCAAAGAAGTTGTTGGAGTAGAGCCAAAAACTAAAGGTTGTGAAGAATGTGAAAAAGAAAAAAAGCCTTGGGTTGCAATAAGACAGTGTCTTACCTGTGGACATGTAGGATGTTGTGATTCTTCAATAGGACTTCATGCTACAAAACACTTTGAAGAAACAGGACATCCTGTGATGAGAGCGGTTCAGGACCATCCTTGGAAATGGTGTTATATTCACAAGGAATATTATTGATATTTTAATGGTAAAATTTATCTGAATTAAAATGACAAAGTATGTAGCTGGAAAATGGGATCTTTCAGGCTTGGTTCCAAATCCTAAAACACCTGCATTTACAAAACAGATTCAAGCATTAGAAAAAAAATCTAAACAGTTTGCAAACATTAAATCAAGTTTAAAACCAAAGATTTCATCGAAAAAGTTTTTTGAAATTTTACATAAAATTGAAGATATTGATGAAAAAATGAGCATCCTAGGCGGATATTCATCTCTAGCATATGCTGCAGATACTCAATCAGATGAAGCAACATCTCTCTTAACGAAAATGAATAAGCTTGGAGCAGATATTTCTAATCAAATATTGTTTTTTGATCTTTGGTGGAAAAGATCAATTGATGAAAAAAATGCAAAACGTTTGATTCGGGAAGCAGGGCAACTATCAGACTATCTTAGATACAAACGTTTGTTAGCGAAATATTCACTTAGTGAACCTGAAGAGAAAATAATCAATACTCTTGATGTGACTGGGAGTACTGCCCTAGTAAAATTATACGATAAAATTACAAATGCATTTGAGTATTATGTTCGCCTTAATGGAAAGAAAAAAAAGTTAACAAGAGAAGAACTCTCAACTCTTGTTAGAAGTACAAAATCCAAAACTCGAGAAAATGCGTATAAATCACTTTTTTCAAAATTTTCAGTTTCAAAAGGAGTTCTTGGTGAAATTTATCAAAATATTGTATTAAACTGGAGAGATGAAGGTGTTGAAATCAGAGGATTTGCAACTCCAATTTCAATTAGAAACATTGGAAATGATATAGATGATAAAACAATTAATTCTCTTCTAACCGTTTGTAAAAAAAATACATCTCTTTTTCAAAAATTCTTTTTAAAAAAGGCAAAAATGCTTGGAATGAAAAAGCTTCGCCGTTATGATCTTTATGCACCATCTGCTTCAAAAATAAAGGAAAAGAATTATCCATATGACAAATCTGTTAAAATGGTCTTTGAGTCTTTTGAAAAATTCAGTCCAAAATTAAAAGAATTTGCAAAAAAAGTATTTGATGAAAACCATATTGATTCTTCAATAAGGGCTGGAAAAAGAGATGGAGCTTTTTGCAGTACTCTCACACCAAAGATTACTCCCTATGTCATGGTAAACTTTACAGGAAAAATAAAAGATGCCTATACGTTGGCTCATGAATTAGGTCATGCCATTCATAGTCAAGCAGCATCGGACAAATCAATTCTGGTATCTGATGCGCCACTTCCTTTAGCAGAAACTGCATCTACATT
>JAUXKJ010000044.1 GCA_030624325.1 Nitrososphaerota archaeon | reverse complement strand
CATTTTCTAACTCGCGTAATCTAGATTTTAGAAATTCTGGTATAGATTTATCTGAATCTATTGCAAGAGAAACTAGTTTAGGATCCATTCGTTTTGCATCAGTATATTTGTTATAAAGAGGAGAAGTCTCTAATGGAAGTTCTTGGTAAATGTTTAACGAATTTTTTCTATATTCTTTTAACCACGATGGTTCGTTTCTTGATGAAGAAATCTCATCGATGTGACTTGAACCAATTGTGGATAATGCAAGTTTTTGCATAGTTTATCATAATTTGTAACCAGGGATTAACCGACTGAGCCATCCATTTCCATTTTAATGAGCCTGTTTAGTTCGACTGCATATTCCATTGGTAGCTCTTTGGTAAATGGTTCCATGAATCCATTTACGATTAAACTCAATGCTTCTTCCTCTGAAAAGCCTCTAGTCATAAGATAGAAAATTTGTTCGTCACCTATTTTTCCTACTGTAGCTTCATGAGTAACTGTTGCATCTTCTTGATTTATCTC
Source organism: Nitrososphaerota archaeon (assembly GCA_030624325.1). The sequence continues at coordinate 4,298 of JAUXKJ010000044.1, read as the reverse complement.
CATGTATGGATAAGTGTCAGTCTTTGATGTATCATCTAAGAGCAGGGCATCACATCTAACTGTAGCTTTTACATTGGTTGCCCCTTTTGCAACATTGAGCAATCCTCTGTAAGTAGACCTACCGTTAAGACGGCTGACAGATTTTGATGTAATTTTAGATGTTGTGTTAGGAGCAAGGTGTACCATCTTAGCACCAGTATCTTGATGCTGATTCTTTCCAGCAAACGCAATAGAAAGTGTTTCTCCGTATGCTCTTTCTCCCATGAGATAAATTCCTGGATATTTCATTGTGAGTTTGCTACCAATGTTTCCATCAATCCATTCTACTTTGGCACCTTCGTATGCATAAGCACGCTTTGTAACTAGATTGTAAACATCATTACTCCAATTTTGAATTGTTGTGTAACGCAGGTGTGCATCTTTGTGTGCTACAAGCTCAACAACTGCAGAGTGTAATGATTCAGAAGAATAAACTGGTGCTGTACATCCTTCTATGTAATGTACTTCTGATCCCTCATCTGCAATAATTAATGTTCTCTCAAATTGTCCAATGTTTTCTGCGTTAATTCTAAAGTATGCTTGCAATGGCATGTCGACTTTGACACCTGGTGGAATATAGATAAATGAACCACCACTCCAAACAGCGCTGTTTAGTGCTGCAAATTTGTTATCTTCTGGAGGAATAATTTTAGCAAAATATTTCTTGAAAATCTCAGGTTGTTCTTTTAATGCGGTATCTGTATCCAAAAAGATTACACCTTGCTTTTTTAGATCATCTCTGAGATGGTGATATACAACTTCGGACTCGTATTGAGCCCCAACTCCTGCAAGGAATTTCTTTTCTGCTTCTGGAATTCCTAGTTTGTCAAAGGTATTTTTAACGTCTGCTGGAACATCGTCCCAACTTTTCTCAGTTTTTTCAGTAGCTTTAGCATAATAGTAAATATTTTGAAAATCAATTTTGTGTAGATCACCGCCCCAAGTTGGCATTGGTTTTTTCATAAAAATATCATATGAGCGAAGTCTAAAATCAAGCATCCATTGTGGTTCATCTTTTAATTTGCTAATACTTTCTACAACTTCTCTTGAGAGACCTTTTTTGCTCAAGTGAACATACAGTTCAGTTGAATCTTTGAAATCATATTTTGAATAATCCATCTCAAGATTTTCAGTAGTCATGCAACAAATAACTCCGTTATATTATTAATAGCTTCTTCACTCATTACAACTTGTAGATCGGAGTAGGCGAAGCTAAATTTGTAAAACTGATAGGCTAAGCTAATGAAAAAATATTCTTTATTGTTTGAAAAGCTCCAGAAATTGTATGAACATTTGCAACGGAATTTTTTACATTAAATTTGTTTAACTCTTCAGCTGTAAAAGGACCAATTGACACAATTTTAGTTTTTTGTAAATTGTTTAGCAGAGTTTTCTCATCGAAGTTTTTTTCTAGTATATCAAAAAATGCACGAACTGATGATGCGCTAGTAAAAACAATTCCATCAATTTTATTTTGTGAAAATAAATCTGAAAATTCCTTCCATTGACTAACATCACTAAATGAACGTACATCGTAAAGATGAATTTCCCTAACATCCAAACCTATTTTTTCAAGAAGGTTGCGAAGAAATGGTGTTGATGCACCGCTTCTTGGTACAAGAACTTTTTTTCCTACTGCATTTAATCTAGTCAAAACTTCACCAACTCCCACTGATGAAAAACGTTTAGGAATGTAAGATACTTTAATTCCTTCAGATTCTAAAGCAGTTTTAGTTTTTGGACCAACTGCAATTACAATTGTATTTGCAACGGCTAGTTGAAGTTTTTCATATTTAGAATTTTTCTTTGCAGTATCAAAAAGTAGTTTCACTGCTTTTGAGCTCATAAACACCGAAAAATCAGGATCATATTGTTGAATTGATTCTAAAAATTCATCGACAATTTTGTCACCCTTGCTAACAAGTTCAATTGTAGGCAAAGGAATCGGTCTTGCATCTTCATGCGAAACCAATTCAATAAATTCTTCAGAATCTTCTTCTGAACGAGTAATTGCTATGGTTTTTCCCTTCATCATATTATTTCCATCCTATTATTTTTGAAAGCTCAACTACCTTACCTATTATAATTACTGAAGGAGGTTTGATTTTTTCACGTTTGACCTTTTGTGAAATCGTGCCTAGAGTTCCTTGAACCATCCTATGTTTTGCAGTAGTACCTTCCTGAATCACGGCTATCGGAGTTGTTTTTTCTAGTCCACCTGCGATCAGATGATTACAAATTATTCCAAGTCGAGATAAACCCATCATTATTACTATGGTATCTACTGATTTTGCAAGTTTTTTCCATTTTACTTTCTCATTTTGCTTTTCTTGATCTTCATGCCCTGTTACAAAAACTACAGAAGAGGCATAGTTTCTGTGAGTTAAAGGAATTCCAGAATAAGTTGCCGAACCAATTCCAGAAGTTATTCCTGGAATGATTTCGTACTTTATCTTTCGTTTTTTTAGATATTCTGCTTCTTCACCACCTCTTCCAAAAATGATGGGATCTCCCCCCTTTAGTCTGACAACATTTTTTTTGGTTTTTGCATATTTTACCATCAAATCATTTGTGCTGTCCTGATGCTTGTAATCATCTCCAACTGATCTTCCAACATAAATTTTCTTGGCTTTCTTTGAACTCATTGAGAGAATTTTTTTGCTTACTAGTCTGTCGTAAAGAACTACGTCTGCTTTTTTGAGAAGCTCAACTGCTTTAAGAGTAATTAGTTTCGAATCTCCTGGGCCAGCTCCTACCAAGTATACTTTACCGGTCATTTTTTATTCCACTCCTCAAGCTTTTCTCGCCAATTTAATGCAAGGTCCTTGACTCCTTGTTTGTCAAGCTCTTCACCTGCCATCTTTCCTATCGCTAATGGGTCATTTTTGTTTCCAGTTTTCTCAACAATTATAGATTTAGTTCCATCAACAGAATATGCAACAACAGTTAGTTTCAAATTTTGTTCATTAGAATGTGCAAAAGCTCCTACTGGAAATCTGCAACCAACTTCAATAAATTTTGAAAGTGCTCTTTCAGCTTCGGCTTCTAATCGTGAATCTGGATTTTCAATTTGCTTTAACATAGAAAATGTTTCTTTATCATCCTCATTACTTACAATTCCTAAAGCTCCTTGACCTGGGGATGGTGGAAAATCTTTTGTTGATAGTTTTGTATATTTAATATCCATTCCCAATCTGTTTATTCCTGCTTGAGCAAGAACTACTGCATCATAGTTTCCTTCTTGAATTTTTCTTATCCTTGATTCTACGTTTCCTCGAATTGGTTTAACTTTAACATCATTTCTAATTCTACTAATTTGTACAGCGCGTCTAAGGCTACTTGTTCCAATAACTGATTCAGGTTTAATATTTTCAAGAGTAAAATTGTCTTTAGATATGAAAACATCATTAATTGATTCCCTTTTTGGAATACAACTAAGAGTTAGTCCTGGTGCCAAATCAGATGGAATGTCTTTAAGACTATGAACAGCAAAATCAACTTCTTTTTCGGCTACTGCCCTATCAATTTCTTTTTCAAATATTCCCTTTTGTTCTAATGTAAAAAGTGGTCTTGAATCAATATCACCTTGTGTTTTGATTGTTTTTATTTCAAATTCTACTTGAGGATTAATTTTTTTTAATTCGATTATAACCCAATTAGTTTGTGCTAGAGAAAGTTTACTCCCACGAGTTCCGATTTTGAATTTCAATTCTTCACCGTTTTTAGAGCTTTATAATATGCATCAAGTGCGAGATTGAGGTCATTTTTTGTGTGTGCATCTGATAGAAAAACGGTTTCAAATTGTGATGGAGCAATGAAAATTCCGTTTTTTAATAACGAATTAAACATTTTTTGGAATTTTCGCGGATCGGATTTTTTACATGATTTATAGTCTACAACGGGTTTGTTTGTAAAGAAGATCTGAAACATTGAACCTGTAAAATTAATCTGATGAGGAATTTTTAGATCATTTGCAATATCATCAATTGCTCTTGCAAGTAAAAGGCAAAACCTTTCTAATTTTGGATACAATTTGTTTTTTATTTTATTCATAGTTTGCACAGAACTAATTGCAGCACTAACTGATATTGGATTACCAGCAAATGTACTGGCTTGGTAAACTTTACCACCAGGAGTGAGATTGTTCATGATTTCTTTTCTGCCTCCAACTGCAGCAATTGCAAATCCATTTCCAAGTGCTTTGGCAAGTGTTGTGATATCAGGTTTGATTCCAAAATGTTTTTGAGCGCCTCCAAGTG
>JAUXKJ010000067.1 GCA_030624325.1 Nitrososphaerota archaeon | reverse complement strand
GTTTTTTTTGCTCGCTCAATAGGACTAGAATAAATTGTGGAAATGTTAATTGGTTTTAGAAATTTTGCAATTTTTTCTGATTGTTCTAGACCAGTTACAGTTAGAGGCACTCCTGGTCTTCTTCCTGCTAAGACACGTTTGGTGTTATTTTCTGCCTGACCATGACGTAAAAAAATTATGTATCTCAAAGCGTTTTCAAATGTCAAATAGAGATAATAATAAGATTATCAGTATACGAACAATGAAGATTGGGATCGTTGGAGGTACTGGAGGTATGGGTCAGGGATTTGCCATTAGATGGTGTCCTAATCATGATGTTTTGGTGGGTTCAAGGGATGCAGCAAGAGCTGCAAGTGCTGCAGAAAAATACACAAAAATCGCAATTGACGCATATGGAAAAATTAACGGTACAATCTCAGGAAATGATAACGAGTCAATTGTTAAAGAAAGTGACGTTCTAGTATTGTCAATTCAGTATGAAAACATTGAATCTACCTGTTCCAAGCTATTGCCATTAGTAAAGGATAGTTGTGTTGTTATTAGTCCAATCGTTCCTATGACAAAAACCGATGTAGGCTTTGAATTTATTCCAATAAAAGAAAACAAACCGTTTTCCTATCAACTAGTTGAAAAACATATGAAAGATAAATCCAAACTTGTTTCAGCATTTCATGTAATTTCTGAAAAGAAACTTGCAAATCCCTCTCTAAAATTAGATTATGATATTTTTGTTTGTGGTGATGACCAAAATTCGGTAAATGTTGTCAACGGTCTCATAAACGAAATCCAAGGTTTACGTCCTCTGTACTTGGGACCTGGTTCACTTTCTTATTTTGCTGAAGTTTCTACTCCATTGTTGTTAAATGCAATGATAAAAAACAAGTTGAAAAATCCTGGTATAAAGATCATTTAAAGTCGTTAATTATAACGAATATCCATGAGTCATGAATTTCGACGTCGTGGTAAGAACTGGTTTACTGCGATGGGTGTTTTGTTCATTATCATGGCTTTAATCGTAATTGGACGAAATCTTATTCTCTGGGGTCCTGAATTTGTTCTAGACTTTTTTTTAAATTCAGAAATTACAAACGAAAAGGTTTCACTAGGAATGTTAGCATTTGGAAGTTTTATGATTATTTTGGGTTTTAGAAAAAAACATGATTAATGATAAATTTCTAAAAGAACAAAAAATTTTACATCTTGGAACAATTGATCCAAAAGGAAATCCACACATTGTGCCGGTGTGGTACAAGTACCAATCAGGAAAATTCTACATTGGAACTAACACTAGCACAAAAAAAGTTAAAAACTTGAAAAAAAACAAACGAGTAAGTTTTTGCATTGACGTTGGGATAAAATCACCTAAAATTCACGGTATTATGGGAACTGGAGCTGCTTCACTAATTTTGGATAAACCCAAAGTTTCAAAAATAGTAAAAAAAATTCTTCTCCGATATTTTAAAACACTTGACAACAAATCGGCAAAAGAATTGCTTGAAGACACTAACTGTATAATTGAAATTATCCCAAAACATCATTCAGAATGGAGTTATTAACTCACAAATTCCTCAATTTTATCTAAAGCAGAATCCAATATTTCTAAATCAGGCAAGAAAACGAGTCTAAAATGTCCACTTCCATATTTTGTCCCAAAGCCAGAACCGTAAACGGTCAAAACTCCTTTGGATTTTAAAAGCTCCATCACAAACTCTTTATCTGAATCGTATTTGTTGTGTTCAATTTTTGGAAAGGCGTAAAATGCACCCTTGGGGTTTGAGCAAGAAAGCCCCGGCATAGAATTTAGACGCTTTATTACCAAATCCCTTCTTTTCTTTAATTCTGATACATAATGTGAAATGTATTCTTGCGGACCTCGAAGTGATTCTATTGCAGCATATTGTACAGGATAATTTGAGCAAATTCTAACTCTAGCTAACTTTGGAAGGTTTTCTCTAATTGAATCAAGTTGTGGAGAATTGTTAAATGCAATGTAACCAATTCGCCAACCTGTCATCAAATGAACTTTAGAAAATCCATTTAGTAGAATTACTGGAGAATCTCCTGCAACCTTTCCTATTCCCACAAATTTTTCATCAAAAACAATTTGATCATAGATTTCATCACAAATTATGTAGAGATTGTGTTCGTTTGCAATATCAACTACTTGCTTTAGTGCTTTTTCATTGAATACAACACCGGTTGGATTATTAGGACTGATAAGACAAATTGCTACAGTTTTTGAAGTAATTTTTGAACGAATATCATCAATATCTGGAGTAGAGTTTTTCAAATCGACTGCAAATTCAACTGGTGTTCCCCCGCGTAGTCTTACGTAGGAAGCATACGGTGGATAATATGGTCCAGGAAGTAAAACCTCATCACCTTCTTCAACAATTGATGATATAACCATGTCTAATCCTTCAGAGATTCCATTTGTTACTAGAATGTCCTCAGCTCCTACTGAAAGTCCTTTGATGTTTTCTTTTTTAGCTATTTCTTTTCGGAGTTCTAATAGTCCTTCAGATGGTGCATAATAATTTTTACCTTGTTTGATGGCTTTGATTAATGCATCTTTAACATTGTCTGGTGGTTGAAAACCATATTGTACAGGATCACCTATGTTAAGATAATCAATGTGTTTTCCTTGTTTTTCAAGTTCGGTAGCAGATGACACAACGTCTCTAATTGCATATTCAACACCTGCAACTTTTTTTGAAACTTTCAAAGTATCTAGACAGATATTTAGGCCCGATAAAATCTTATTTTTTTGGACTCGTAGCACAGTCAGGATAGTGCGGGCGGCTTCGGACCGCCAGATCGAGGGATCGAAGCCCTCCGAGCCCTTTTATCAAAATGAATTTAGTGTATTATTATTTAAGGTGAAAAAAAGTTCAAGATTGTAATGCCCAAATTGTCATTGTTTAGAGTGGGTTTGATAATAGCTATTATTGGTGTGGTATGGATTGGTTTCGCATTTTCTGAAGGTGAGAAGATCTTCAAAGTTTTCAGTTTGAATGAGGAACAAAGAGTTACTATGAATATCCAGTTACAAGCTTTTGGTATAGGATATTACAAAATTTCAATTCCTGAATATTCTCAAAATATATTATTTGTGCAAATACTTGATCCAAATGAGAACATCATTACTGACAAAAAAATTGAGACAAAAATGTCAGTAAATTACTTTGAAATTACTGAGAATGGACAATATCTACTCAAAATAACAAATATTTCAGAAAATCCAATAAAGCTCGAAGTTGAATTAGGAGATTCAAATTCATCGCAGATGATATATCCTGGAGTTATTTTGGTTGCTGGAATAATGTTGATGATAATCTCAGGTTATCGTAGGTTAAGAAATTATAGTATTGCACAACCTGAGGAAAAAATTTCATAAATAGCAATACATAGGATTGTTCCTCCCATAAGCAAACTCAAATTAAATCCAACCCACATAATTGACAGAATTAAAGTCATGATTGAAATTGGTAAAATTTTTGAAAATTTTTCAAGTCTAGGATCACATAAGATAATAAAAGCCCCAAGAGAGCTT
>JAUXKJ010000036.1 GCA_030624325.1 Nitrososphaerota archaeon | reverse complement strand
TAAGAGCGCACGGAAAAGGAGGGAAGAATAGTGATTGCCAGCTGGAAAAGGAACGGTGTTCGTATCTGGGGATGGGTCGCTTCGCTCGTTGTTCTACTCAATATGGGCCACTCCGTAGCCGTGGCGGACAACCCTTATCTGAATTTCAATATGGTTAAGAAAAGAGGATACCTCTCAAAATTTTTGGGTACTGCGGATAAAGCAATTCAAGATGGCATAAAAAAGGCTGATGAAGCTCTTGATGCAGGAATTGAACTTGGTATAATAACTACAAAACAAGCTAGAGTTGAAGCTAAACGACTTCGAAAGGAGGCTGAAAAAGAGGTTGCTAAATTACAAAAACAAGCTGAATTTGAAGCAAACAAGATAAAAAGCAGAAGTGAAAAAAAGATTAAATCCAAGATTGCAAAATTAAAACAATCATCTTCCCCTGAAGAAAATCTTCGTGTTTTAGAAAAACTAGGAAAATTAAAAAAAGCTGGTATAATATCTCAAAAGGAGTTTCAGCAAAAGAAAAAACAGTTACTAAAAGACATATGAAATCACGTTTACGTTAAAATGTGCTAACGGTAGATGCATGTACATTGATTGTAGATCTTAATCTCAAAGGAAACTTGGCAATAGTAGTTGGAGGAGGAGCTGAGGGTCTTAAAAAAGTAAATTCTCTTCTGACCCAGGACTGCAAAATCCTTGTAATTAGCGACAAGTTAAATTCACAGCTATCAAATTACATTAAACAAAAAAAAATAAAATATAAAAAAGTTAAACTAAATGAAGTGTCTTTTCTTTCACAGTACAAACCATTTCTAGTAATGGCAGCAACTGATGACAGAGAGCTTAACAGAAAAATTGTTCAAAAAGCAAAAAAGTTGAGGTGTTATGCCTATGCAGCAGACGATCCCGATGTAAGTGACTTTGCCCATCCTTCTGTAATTAACATTAAAGATACCGTTCAAATTGCGATTTCAACTGGTGGTAGGAGTCCTGCCATGGCAAGAAAAATAAAGCTAAAAGCAGAAAAGATCTTCAAAAAACAAATCACTAATGAAGACATTTATCAAATCAAACTTCAGCACATCGCAAGAAATGCCGCAAAGGGAAAAATAGAAAACCAAAAGGAGAGAAAAAAGTTTCTATATTCAGTTTTGAATGATTCTAAGATTAAACAGTTAATAAAAGACGAAAAGATCAAAAATGCACAGAGGCGGGCTATGTTGATGCTCAGGGACTGGAAATGAAAAAAAACATAATTAATGCAAGAGTTACCTTTCGTAAATCACCAATTCATGTTCTAGAAAGGTTCACTTTCAAGGATATTGATGATGCATATTCTCGCTTCAAAGAACATGCAGGTTTATCAGAGTTTGTCATACTTCAGACATGTAATCGAGTTGAGTTGTTTGGGGCAGCAAAAAATTTTGATATTGAAAAAATCAAAAAAACATGGGCGTCACTTTCTGGTCTTGAAGAAAATGCTTTCAAAGAAAATCTTGAATTAAGCGAAAATACCGAAGTTTTCGATCACTTGTTAAAGCTGACTTCAGGTTTGGATTCAATGGTGGTTGGAGAAGAGCAAATACTTGGTCAGATAAAAAAATCTATTACATCAGCTAGAGAGAGAAAAATTTCAGGTCAACATCTCAACACATTATTTGACAAGGCAATTCGAGTAGGTACACGTGTCAGAAGTTCCACTGGAATTAATCAGGGGGGAGTTTCAATTGGTTCGATGGCAGTAAAGCTTGCTGAAGAAAATGTAGATGATCTAAAATCAAAACATATTTTGTTAATTGGAACAGGAGAGTCTGCAACACTTGTTGCAAAATCTCTCAAAAAACGTGAATACCAGTTTTTTGTGTCTAGTAGGACATTAGAGAGATCAAAAGCATTTTCTGAAACACTAGGAGGAACACCAATTAGATTTGAAGATGTGATTTCAGGTTTTGAAAAATATGATGTAATATTTGTAGCAACAGCTGCTCCGTATTTTCTTGTAACATTTGATAGAATAATCAAAGCAATGAAACAAAGCCCTAAAGGAAAAATGATTCTAGATTTATCTAATCCCCGAACCGTTGATGAAAAAGTGGCAACTATTGCTGGAATCAAACTAATGAATATAGACCAAATTGCAGAAATGGTTGATAAGAACATGAGGACACGAATAGGAAAGATCTCAACAGCTGAAAATATAATTAGCGAAGAATTACCAATAGTAGAAGCCAAAATGAATAGTCTAGATGCAGAACCGATTGTTAAAGAGGTATTCAAAAATATTGATTCGTTAAGAATGATAGAATTGCAAAAGGCACTTCAAATGTTAGGTGAAACTGATGAAAAACGAGTTAAAATCATTGAAGAATTGAGTAAGGCAATTGTTGAAAGTATTGTTTCTGCACCTATGAACAATCTTAGAAAAGCTTCCGAAAAAGGAAACCCAGATTTGTTAGAGGCAGCTTCCAAACTTTTTGATTACAACAAAAAAGAATAATTTTCCAGACTAGGATTATATTACAAAAAAATGGATTTTTATCATGTCATCTTTTCCTAACAGGCGTTTACGTAGGCTAAGAAAAAACGAAAAGATTCGTGAATTAGTTCAAGAAACAAGATTATCTCCTAAGGATTTGATTTGTCCTGTTTTTGTCCAAGAGGATTTGAAAAATCCATTTCCTGTCGAATCTATGCCTGGATTTGAAAGGCTTCCTCTAAATCAAGTCAATAATGAAGTACAAACAATTTCAGATTTGGGCATTCCTGCAATCATGTTATTTGGAATTCCAAAAATAAAAGATGACAAAGGAACTTCGGCCTTTGATGAAAATGGAATTGTACAAAAAGCAATTGAACAAGTACGAAAAAACTTTGGAGAAAAAATTGCGATCATGGCTGATGTTTGCCTATGTCAGTATACTTCAGCAGGTCATTGTGGTTTAGTAAAGGACGATAAAATTGATAATGATTCCAGCATTGAAACATTGGCAATGATTGCAACTAGTCAGGCAAAGGCAGGAGTTGATGTCGTGTCACCATCAGCAATGATGGATGGTCAAGTCATTGCAATAAGACAAGGACTAGATGACGCAGGTTTTTCTGATGTTGCAATAATGTCTCATTCTGCAAAACATCAATCATCATTTTATTCACCATTTAGAGATGCAGCCGAATGTACACCAAAGTTTGGTGATAGAAAGACCTACCAAGTACCTTACAGCAATGCAAGAGAAGCTATGCGTGAAGTCGAGATGGATGTCAACGAGGGAGTTGATATTGTTATGATAAAACCTGCACTAGCTTATCTTGATCTAATTGCAGAAACCAAAAAAAGATTCAATGTGCCAGTTTCAGCGTATAGTGTTTCTGGGGAATATTCTCTTGTAAAAGGTGCCGCTAAACAAGGTTGGATTCATGAAAATGAAATAATTTCAGAGATTCTTTATTCCATTAAAAGAGCAGGAGCAGATATGATAGTAACCTATTTTGCAAAAACTGCTGCAAAAATTCTCCATGAATAGCTTAAGAGATGACCAACGATTTGAGATGGAACGTGCCTTTGATTTATTACCTCATGTAGTTGGCGCCAGCTGGGCAGTAATTTGGTTTAGGTTAAGTGAGATAAAAAAACCAACTCGGCAAGAGTTTCGAGAGAAGGTTATTGAATACTTTAACATGCTAAAGCCTCTTTTGGAATCATACCCAGTCTCTGAAAAATTCAATGATATAACAAAATACATTCAAAGGAGAGAAAAGGAAGAAATTGAAAAAATTAGGCAGGGCAAACACTCTGAGATTGAAAAAAGGTATGACAGGTATATCGATTATGGCTAGATTTCTCGTTCCAAGTCAGATAGAAATTTCTTTATAATTTTGGTTCTTCTTTTTGCTTCAAATTTGCCAGATTTTGTGTTCATCTTTTTTTCAATTAGCAAAAGTTTTTTGTAAAAATGGTCGAGTATCCAATTTTTATCATTAGGATTTCTCTTTGAACAAAAAGGATCCAGTTTATTATAAAATGAACGATTTTCAGAACCACCTAATGCAAAGGTTCTTGCAATACCAATTGCACCAATAGCATCAAGTCTATCTGCATCTTGTAAAATTTTTTCCTCCAGTGTTTTTGCTTTTTTATTTTTTGAAAAACTATGATTTTTGATTGCATCTGAAATTATTTTAATTTCATCATGAGAAAAGGGAAATTTTGATAGAATTTTTTTAGCTTCCAAAGAGCTTTTAGTAGAAGAATTTTTAGAACGTTTATCATTTTTAGGAAAGGAAACTATATCGTGTAATAACGCAGAATAAAGTACTAGCTTTTTGTTTGCGTTTTCTTTTTTGCATATTTTTTCTGCATTAGAAAAAACTCTCATGACATGTTCAAAGTCGTGTGCAGGATCATTTTTTTTCATTCTTTTTTTAACATCAGAAAAAATTTCTGGTAAAATTTCCAAATTACAACCTCCAAAAATTTGGTTTATTTAGTTTAAATTTTCTTTGGGTCAGCAAAAGTCCCCAATCAATAAAAGTGAAAAATATCACTACGCCAATTCCAAGTGCATCTGCAATCAAAATACCTACTAATCGATTTTCAAATAATTCCAAAAAAGGAAGTAAGACAACCTGACTAATGGAAACCATAATGTAATAGGATATTACACGTCCTATCCAAAAACCAATGTAAAGCCCAATGCTTTTTGCGCGCATTAGGCCATATGCAACAAAGAGCATATTGCTTGGAAGGGGCGTAGCCGCAAAAACAAATGATGTTAATACGTATCCGAACTTTCGTTTATTCAAAAAATTTCCAATGATGTCAAGATTATTTTTTTGTTGAGAACCCATAATCCTTCGAAAAAGATGGCTAATTCTTTTTAGAATGAATCTTCCAATTGTGGCGCCTGTTGCACCAACCAATGCAAGCCAAATTGGATCAAGGGTGGGATCTAGAGCATAAAATGATGAAAGCACTATCCAAGTAGGCGGCATCAAAAGGGGTGCTGCATTTACGCCGATTAGCAGTAGGAATACTCCAAGGTAAGAAAGTTCGGCAATTGTTTCAAAAATATCTGCCAATTTATCCTTTGAAAACCCCAGTTGTAAATCTAAACCCTTGTTTCGTATTTGTTCGGTGAAAAATTGATGAAAATAGTTAGTTCATAAAATTATTCCAAGATTTTCAAATAACAAGTTGGGTTTTTCAAAAAAATGAACAAATCATGCAATATATTTATATTCAAAATTGTTGTATAATATTGGTTGAGTGTAGAAGCATGGAAATGTTTTAGGTGTAATCTTACTTTCAAAGAGGAACCACATGCAAAACTTCATGAAGAGTTATCAAAACATTCT
>JAUXKJ010000079.1 GCA_030624325.1 Nitrososphaerota archaeon | reverse complement strand
CTAGCATCTGTGACTAAGGATATAGTTCCAACTATTCTATTTGCTAATGGATTACCCAATCCAAATTTTTTGCTCAGAGGTTTCCAATTCTTCTTCAGCCAAGGCCACAAAATCTTTTTCCCATATGGATTTCCTGAAATTCTAATTATTGGTAATGCAATATTTTGTGAACGAACCTCTTTTGTCATAGAAAATTCAAGTGTTTTTAAGAGCAATTTTTCATTTCTAAAATTACACAAACCTGCCAATACACGAAGTTTTGCTTCCTGAGAAGGAGCCTTTTTGTAAATTTGTATCAATGTGTTATAGATTTTTTGATCACCAGTCCATGCTACAAGTGAAAAAATTACTTCTCTCAAATCAGGACGTAAAGTTTGTCTATTTTTCAAAAATACATTAAATCTATGTTTGGCTTCTTGCATAATTTTTTGTGAGCCAAGTTTACCAAGAACCGTAATCACCGTTCCTCTAAGAAGTGTGTCAGTATGTCGTTCATCTTTTTTAGGATCCCAACCAAGTTTATCAAAAAGTTCTTGGAAATATTTTAATGCATATTGTTTTAATTCTGGTGCAAAGTGTTCATGAAAGCAAATAAAGTATAAGAAATTTAGATTATTTGCAACATTTACAGTTGATAAATAACTATCTTCACCGTGATATGCATCTGAAAAATCCAAATAAGTTTTAATTTTCTCTCTTCCGGCTACACATAAAGAAAAAAGATCATTTTGAATTGCCCAGCGGTCAACGTAATTGAGTTTCTTTTTTGCAATTAGAGGTTTTAATCTTCCAAGTAATGTCTTGTCATATTTTACTCTAAAGAATGCTTTTCTTGCTGAATTGACAACTGGAGTGATTTTGTCATGATGCAGTTGTACTTTTGAATTTTTTTTGGTCATTAGGATTGAAGAAATCTTTCCATCAATCCCCAGAGAAATTGGAATTGACCACAATCCTTTTTGTTTTTTAGATTGAGGTTCAAGCATGAAACGATTTTGTTCTAATTGAAGATGAGAATTAACTTTTGTAACTTCAACTAATGGAAACCCAACTTGTCTTATCCATGTATTCATCATAGGTCGGACTGGTTTTTTTGAAACTTTGCCAATAGAATCCCAAAGGTCATCACCCTTAGCATTTCCATACATATTTTTTGTTAAATAATGATGAAGGCCTTTTCGAAAATTAGTCTCTCCAACAAAAGATTCTAGCATCCGCAACACACATCCTCCCTTATCGTAGCTTATGCTGTCAAAAATTTCTCTAATCTCTGCTGGTTTTTTTACATGTGCATGTATTGGATGTGAAGTTTGCAGTGCATCTAATCTCATTGCTGCATTCATAGACGTTTCAAGAAATTGGTCCCAGAGATCCCATTCTGGATAATAATCTACAACAATTTTTGTAGCCATAAAAGTTGCAAAACTTTCATTTAGCCACAAATCATCCCACCATTTCATCGTAACTAGGTTTCCAAACCATTGATGAGCGAGCTCATGTGAAATTACTTCTGCAATGAATTGTTTTGTCTTAGTTGTGGATGTTTTAGGATCATATAACAAAATTGTTTCTCTAAAAGTTATTGCACCCCAATTTTCCATGGCACCAGCTGCAAAATCAGGAATTGCAATAAGATCTAGCTTTGGCAAAGGATACTTTATACCAAAATATTTTTCATAGTCTTTTAGAAATTTTTTTGTAAAGTCTAATGCAAGTTTGCCTTTTGATTTATTTCCTTTTGTTACTACAATACGAATTAATAATTTTCCAAGTTTTCCCGATAAGAATTCAAAATCTCCTACTCCAAGATATACTAAGTACGTAGACATTATTGGAGTTCTAGCAAATTTATGCAGATATTTTTTCCCAATTTTTTTCTTTGATATCTCTTGCATGTTAGAAATTGCAGAAAGATTTCGTTCAGATATTATTTTTATATCAAAAGTGGCCTTAGCTTCAGGATTATCCCAACATGGAAATGCTCTCCTTGCATCTGCTGCTTCAAACTGAGTAGTTGCAAGATATTTTGTTTTTCCATTAGGATTTTTGTATTCACTTTTATAGAATCCTAATAGTCTATCATTTAAAATTCCTGTAAAATCCAAGTATAGTTTTGCTTTTCCACTAATTTTTTTTGCAAGTTTAATAGTAAGTTCTTCTTTTTTTTCATCAAGTTTTGTTGTAGCTTTAATTGTTCTACCATTTGATTCTAAATGACAATGTTTGATTTTTAGTTCAGCTGTATCTAACTGAATTGTATTTGTTTTAGCAGAAATTCGTATATCAATAATCTCTTTTCCATGAAATGTAAAATTACTAAAATGTGGTTCAAATTCTAAATCATAATTGATTGGACGAACCATTATACTGAGATTTTTTGAAAGGCTATTTGTATCCTAGGATGGTGGTTTTTTCTATTCTCAATCTAACATGTTTTCATCCAATAATCAAACAAAGATTTTAAGTTCTACAAATCCTATCTGAAGTTAAATGAAGCAAAAAACTGCGTCTAGAAGCATAAAGATCCTTGTAGCAAAATTAGGTTTGGATGGACATGATAGGGGAGCACTAGTCCTTTGTAGAGCATTTAGAGATGCAGGAATGGAAGTAATTTACTCTGGATTGTTTGCCTCACCAGATAGAATTGCTCAGATTGCAGAAGATGAAGACGTTGATGCAGTAGCATTGAGTCTTTTGAACGGCGCACACAATATCCTGTTTCCAAGAGTTGTCAAAGCACTCAAAAAGAAAGGAATCAAAGATGTTTTGGTATTAGGAGGGGGCACAATACCAGAAGAAGACAAAAAAGGATTAATCAAAGCTGGAATATCTGGAGTGTTTGGACCTGGAACACCATTACCAACTATTATTGATCATATTTCTAAAGGCGTAACAAAGCTTCGAAAAATTTAGTTTTAAAATTATTATTCAGTAGAATCAGGCCACATCATTTGACGCATTTTTTTTCCAACTTGCTCTATCTGATGACCATCAAGATCTTTCATGTAACGGTCAAAAGCATTTTTGCCATTTTTCTTATATTCACTAATCCATTCTTCATTAAATGTTCCATTTTGGATTTCTTCAAGAACTTTTTTCATACGTTCTTTAGAATCTGCATTCATTACAACAGGACCTCGTGTTAAACCCCCATATCTAGCAGTTTCACTAACGCGTCTCCACATTCCATTAATGCCGTATCTCTGAATTAAATCTACAATCAATTTCAATTCGTGTAAAACTTCAAAATATGCTATCTCTGGTTGATAACCTGCGTCAACGAGTGTTT